>CAZNRF010000013.1:0-18845 GCA_964575075.1 uncultured Spirochaeta sp.
TTGTTTACCAACGACGGCGACCTGGCCCAGGCACTCATGCGCCCAACCACCGCGGTCGAGCGAGAATACGTGGTGGAGACCAGCGATCCCATCACCGATGAGATTCTCGAGACAATCACCCGGGGTGTCACGATTGAAGGTGTTCGATATCGCGTCGCCCGCTACCACCGCCACGCCGCCCGGCGGGTATCTCTCGTATTGGAAGAAGGCAAGAATCGCGAAATTCGCCGCGTATTCGCACATTACCGGCTCCGGGTGCGCCGAATCTACCGTAACCGTTACGGTCCCATCACCCTGGGCAAACTCCCGGAAGGCGAAGCCCGCCCCCTCACGCCGAACGAAATCGAGCGGCTCCAGGCCGCCTCGAGCACTGGTACAAAAAATAAGCCGTCCCGTCCTCGCGGGAACAGGGGAGAACGCCCATGGTAGTCGCGATCGATGGTCCCGCCGGGACGGGAAAAAGCACGATCAGCCGGCGTGTCGCCGAGGAAACGGGTTTCTTTTACTTGAACTCGGGACGATTCTATCGGGCAATCACGTGGAAGGCGCTTCGTCAGGGGAAGGGGATCGATAGCCCACAAGCGCTCATCGCCACCGCAGCGGACATTTCCATCACAGTCGAGAACGATCAGTTCCTGGTGGACGGCGTGCCCCGGGAGCAGGAGTTGCACACCCCGGAAGTCGACAGTGCGGTGGCAACCGTTTCATCGATCCCGGAGGTTCGCATCGCCGTAAACAATCGCCTCAAGCGTATCGCCGGTGAACGCGATATAGTAGTGGAAGGGCGCGACATGAGTACCGTGGTTTTTCCTGATGCCGAGGTAAAGATCTACCTCGACGCGGACGCGGATGAGCGGGCCCGACGACGAATGGAACAAAACGGCGGTGGCAATTTTGAGGAAATTCGCAATTCAATTGCCACGCGAGACGAGATCGACCGCACGAAAAAGACGGGGCGTCTGCAACGAACAAAAGACGCCGTTTACCTCGACACCACGGACTTGACCATCGAACAAGTTTGTGAGAAGGTGATTGACATTATCCACGAAAAAAACCAACACGGCAGGAGTATCTAGGCAATCATGGCAGATAAGGAAGCACAGTTCGCTGACTCTTCTTCGGGCGAGTCCCAGTCACAGGAGCTGCAAATGCAGTTTCTCGATCAGCTGGATGAACTCGAGGAGGGGCAACTCGTCGAGGGAACGGTCATTCAGATCACCGGCGACGAGGTATTCGTCGACATCGGATATAAAGCCGAGGGTCGAATCTCGCTGGAAGAGTTCGAAACTCGCCCGAACGTCGGTGAAACGGTGGAAGTGGTGCTTCTGCGGAAGGACATCCGTAACGGCGGCGTTGCGGTTTCGAAGCGAAAGGCGGATGAGAAACGGTTCTGGAAAGATCTCAAGGATGCATTTCAGGAACGTCAACCGGTGACCGGTAAAGTGGTCAGCGCGATCAAGGGCGGATTCGAGGTACGGCTCCACGGAAACGTTCGCGGGTTCAACCCGATCTCCAAAATGGACATCCGTCGTGTAGAAGACCCGGAAGAGTATATCGGCCTGGAAGACAAGTTCTTCGTTGAGCGGATCTACAGCGAGAACCGTGTCAATATCGTTCTGTCCCGCAGAGCATGGCTTGAGCAGGAAACAGAGAAGAATCGCAATGCGTTCTTTGAGCAAGTGCAGATCGGCGATGAAGTCGAGGGTGTGGTAAAGAGTTTTACTTCCTTCGGCGCATTTATTGATCTCGGTGGCTTTGACGGCCTGCTCCACATAAATGATATGAGCTGGGGGCACGTAACCCGCCCGAAAGACTACGTCAAGAAAGGCGATACCGTCCGGCTCAAAGTGATCAAAATGGATCCTGAGGAGAAGAAGATCAACCTCAGCCTCCGACACATGACGCCGGATCCGTGGGAGACCTTCGAAGCCCGGTACGCCGTTGATCAAGTGGTCACCGGTACCGTTACCAAGCTCACTGACTTCGGCGCCTTCATTGAAGTTGAAGAAGGTATCGAGGGCTTGGTTCACATCTCCGAGATGTCCTGGGTACAACGCGTGAACCATCCCAAAGAGATTCTCTCTCCTGGGCAAGAAGTTCAAACCAAGATCCTCGATTATGACATCCAGGCCGGTCGTGTATCCCTTGGTCTCAAACAGGTCATGGACAATCCCTGGGATGACATCAATGAGCGATACCCCGTTGGGAAACGTCTGAATACCACCGTGAAGAAGATCACCGCCACCGGCGCCTTTCTTGAGGTGGAAGACGGTATCGATGCGTTTCTGCACGTGGATGATCTGAGCTGGACCAAACGATACAAGAACCCCGGCGCCGTCCTGAAAGAGGGCCAGGAGCTGGAAGTCGTCGTCATTCTCAGTGACCCTGACAACCAGAACATTCGGGTCGGCCTCAAACAGCTCGAAGATGATCCGTGGCAGCAGCTCAAAGAGGCGTATCCACCGAAGAGTCTCATTGACGGCGAGATCACCAATATCACCGATTTCGGCATCTTCGTCCGGGTACAGGGCGGCATCGAGGGCCTGGTCAACAAAATGAACGTTGCTGACCCCCGGCATGAGTCGTTTGAAGAAGCGGTGGCGAAATACTCCGTGGGTGACAAGATCAAAACCGTCGTAACCGAGGTGAATCCTTCACGCCAGCGGCTATCCCTTTCGATCCGGGAACTGCAGCGTCAGCAGCAGCGTCAAGAGCTTCAGAAGTACATCCATGACTCCGATGACGACGCCACGGTCACCCTGGGTGACATGCTGAAGGAAAAACAGGACAATTGAGCCTGAATGGGACTGGCACAGGTAGATCTCGATCGGTTTCAAACACTGATCGAGATCAATGCTCTGATCAATTCAGACTTCTCTGACCTTAAAGCTGTACTCAAGCGAATCGTTGAATCCGCGATGCGGCTGACTGATGGGGAAGCGTCTTCACTGCTGCTGGTTAATCCCGAAAACAATAAACTCTATTTTGAAATAGCCCTGGGGTCCAAAGGGCCCCAGGTTCAGCAATTCTCCCTTGAGATGGGAGAGGGCATCGCCGGCTGGGTAGCGCTTCACAATCGTTCACTCATGGTCAACGATACGGATGAAGACTCCCGACACCAGCGCGATATCGGCCGCAAGATCGGCTATCCGGCAAGTAACATCCTTGCGGTGCCGTTGCGCGTAAAAGACCGCTGTATCGGCGTCCTTGAAATGCTGAACAAGCGCAACGGCCGCAGCTTTGGCAATGACGACCTCCAGTGGCTTGAAATCTTTGCCAATCAGGGCGCGATTGCGATTCAAAACGCCCGAACGTTCCAGCAAGTACGCAACGAAGTCGACCTCCTCCAGGATCAGGTGAACACCGACCAAGGCTATCACACGATGGTGTGGAAAAGTCCTGCCATGGCCGAGCAGTTACAACTGGTGGAGCGGGTGGCTCCGACGGAAAGCACGGTGCTGATCCTCGGGGAGAGCGGAGTCGGAAAAGAGCTCATCGCGGAGCAAATTCATCTCAAGTCCAACCGGGCGAAACACCCGTTTATCCGTGTCAACTGCGCGGCATTACCGGCGGCACTGCTGGAAAGCGAGCTTTTCGGCCACGTTCGTGGCGCGTTTACCGATGCAGTGTCGGACCGGCGAGGGCGGTTTGAACTCGCTGATCGAGGAACGATCTTTCTCGATGAGATAGGGGACCTACCGCTTCCGCTCCAGGCGAAGATGTTGCGAGTGATCCAGGAGAAAACCTTTGAGCGGGTGGGGGCGAGTGAGTCCATCACGGTAGACGTGCGAATTATCGCCGCCACCAACCGCGATATTGAGGCGCTGGTAGACCGGGGCGACTTCCGGAGTGATCTCTACTATCGCCTGAACGTGCTCCCCCTCAACATTCCCCCCTTGCGACAGCGCCCGGAAGATATTACGGAGCTGGCGGAGTTTTTTTTGAAGCGGTTTGCCCGAGAGACAAACAAGTACGTCACCGGCTTCTCCGATGAGGCGAGCCAGTCGCTCCTGTCCTATAACTGGCCCGGTAACGTCCGGGAACTCGAGAATGCCGTTGAACGGGCGGTAGTGATCTGTCGTCACGAGCGACTCATGCCGGAGGATCTCCTCCTGCATGGAACAGCGGCGGGCGAAGAGACACGTTACCAGGGTAACAGCCTCAAAGAGAGCATCAACCTGTTTAAACGGCAGTTTATTCGTCAGGCCTTAGAACGACACGGATGGAACCACACGAAAACGGCTGAAGAGCTGCAGATCCAGCGTTCCTATCTCTCCAAACTTGTGAAAGACCTGAACATCAAAGATACCAAAGGAGTACCTTCCCAATGAGCGATAGTTCTACCAACAATCCCGGATTCACGGATCGTCTGATCGCGTTTCTGTCTCGCTCGAGAAAAGCGCTGATCATCAGTGGCAGCGTCGTTCTCGTTGCAATCATTGCCGCCGTAATCGTAGCGCAGGTTATGTCCGCCAGAAACGATGCCTCCATTCGGGCCGCAGAGCGCATTCAGGATCTCTGGTCGGAGTTCGATCCGGACTCTGAGGACGCGGACCAAGCCGAAGCGGAGCTTCGGGAAGAAATCACCCAGGTCATCGAGGAGTACCCGCGGACCTACGGTTCACTCCGGGCTCGAATGATCCTCGCCGAACTGGAGTGGGAGCAAGAAAACTGGGATGCGGCACAAGACGCCTACATGGCGGTAGTCAACGAACACCCACAGAACCACCTCACGGGACCGGCGTTGTTCAGTGCGGCGGCCGCGGCGGAACAGACTGATGATCTTACTCGAGCCCGTGAAATATACGGGATGATACTCGACGGTGCCGGCGATCCCACAACCGAAGTGGCCCATGCACTCTTCAATCTCGGCCGGATCGCCGAAGCAGAAAACGACGTTGGTTTGGCATTGGAATACTACAACCGATTGATAGATGACCACAGTGCAAGCAATTGGACAAACCTGGGGAGAAACCGTATAATCTGGCTCACGAGTCAGGGAGTCGGCACGGAAGAAAGCTGAGCTACCGGATCGCGGTAGAGCTCCCCATCCGCGCCGCGGCATCCCCGGCCCGTAGGTTGTTCGCGAGGAGTCCTACATGGCACGTACACGGGCCGACTTTTTTGCAACTCGAAACTTCGGGTTCGTAATTGCCCTGCTGGTTTTCGGATTATTCGTTCTCCTTCGATTTGGTACCACCATACCGGAACGACTGGAACTGCGAATTCTGGACACTCACTTCAACCTCAAAAACACCTTCCAGTCCCAATCCGTTGAGGAAGGTGTCTCCATCGTTCAGAGGAATCCGGACATCTCCGAGGACATTATGATCGTCGGAATTGACTCTACCACGCTGTCGCGCTTCGGCCGCTGGCCGTTCCCGCGATATCGTCACGCGGACCTCATCAATTCCTTTGCGCGCATTTCGGACCAGAATCTCCGGGAACGGGCGCTGTTTCTGGACCTTTTTTTCATCGAACCGAGTGAAAACGTCGTGGATGACGCACTGCTCTTAGACGCCATGGAGCAGAGCGACCGCGTGTTTTTGGAGACGATCCTCGAGTACAGCGAACCCAACCCGCAGAACTACGACGAGTTCTTCCAGCGTCACGATCGCCTCTTTGATGCCACCGGCCAGATTACGAACGTTGGAGGGGCATGGCGCGAGATGCCCTCATTTTTCGGTCTCCAGCCGCCGCTGCAACCGCTGGGCGAGGCGGCTGCTGGGTACGGCCACGCTAATCTGTGGGATGATTTTGATAGCGTCTATCGCCGGCAGCCAATGGTCGCTCGTGTGTCGGAGCTGAAGGGTCAATATGTCTGGGAAGAGCTATCCGAAGTCACGGTAGACGAAGAGAACTATGAGCGCCTGGTATGGTTTGATCAGCAGGGACGAGATCACTTCGTAGAACTCCCATTGACGGAGGAACGGCTGGCATCGCTGCGCGCCCGGCTGGAGAATGAGGCGCCCCGACGATCGATTGATACTACCGGTGATGGTGAGGCCGACGACTATACCTTTGTATTATCCCACTACCAGGAAACGTTCATTCCGTCGATCACATTGGCGCTGGCGTTGGATTATTTCAATCGAACGTTGGAAGATGCGGAAGTGCGCATTGGTGAGTACATTCGTATTCCCGATCCACAGCAATTTGATCCGGCCTCCGGCGAGTGGGAGGATTATCAGATCGTGGATAGACCCGCCGTCTATGATGACGAGGGCAACCTCGTTTCCGAGGCGACGTACCGTGAGAAAGATGAGATCGTCATTCCCATAGACGAGCAGGGGACAATGCTCATCAACTACATGGGTCGACGGTCGAGTCCCGCCCGCGACGGGTACCAGACCTTTCCGGTTCGGCCGTACTACGGGTACGCCGCGCGCGTCCCCGGCCCCAATCCGCAGGAGTGGCCCCCGACGCGAGCGGTTGAGAACAAGATCGTCATGGTTGGCGCGTTTTCCCAGGGCATGGCGGATGATGAGAAGCTGACACCATACGGATTGATGTATGGGGTAGAAGTGCACGCCAACGCCCTCAATACGATTCTCATGGACCGGTTCGTACGGTACGTTCCTCTGTGGGTTGATTTGGCAATTCTGGCTGCTGCGGCGCTTCTGGTCGCATTCGTCGCTTCCCGTTTGCCGACGATCTGGGCGATGGTGATAACGGTGGTTGTAATTATTGCGTACTTTTTTGCCACCACCTTCACGTTTGATGCGCGCTCTCTTGTGATGAATTTCTCGAGCCCGGCGATCGCGATGCTGCTTACATTCGTGAGTATCGTCGTTTACCGGGTTATGACGGAGGAGAAGGATAAACGACGCATACGAGAGATGTTTGGGCGGTACGTGAGTCCAGCCGTGGTTTCCGAAATCTTGGAACGGCCACCGGAGCTCGGTGGCGTGGACAAGGATCTCACCGTCTTTTTCAGCGATATTCGGGGATTCACCACTTTGTCGGAATCTATGTCACCACAGGAGCTGGTTAATCATCTCAACATCTATCTCACGGCTATGACGGACACCATTCTCGAGTATCGCGGCACCCTCGACAAATATGTCGGCGATGAGATCATGTGTTTCTGGGGCGCGCCGTTACCGCAGGAAGACCATGCGATTCTGGCGTGCAAGTCTGCACTGAGACAAATGCAGAAGCTAGACGAACTCAACGCGCAATGGCCTCCGGAAAAACAGATCAACATCGGCATCGGTCTCAACTCCGGCATCATGACGGTTGGAAACATGGGTAGCCAGGGGCGAATGAACTACACCCTCATGGGTGATAACGTAAACCTGGGTGCACGCCTTGAGGGAACGAACAAGCAGTACGGTACCGGTATCATTATGAGCGAGTTTACCTATGGTCTCGTGAAAGACCGCGTGATTGCTCGAGAACTGGACAATATCCGCGTAAAAGGAAAGAACAAGCCGGTCCTCATTTACGAGCTGGTGGATGTGCCGGAAGGGCTGGGGGTTGATTAGCACGCCTCCTCGCTGGTTGCTTCTCACATGTGTTCTCGTTCTCGTTATGATCGCCGGATGTGGCCTGCCTACGATTCCGTTCTTGGACGCCCCGGAGAATCCGCAGGCTCAGGGCATCAATGACGAGAACTTCATCCTGACCTTCCAACACAACTCAGTCAATGATGGTGACGATTTCCAGGGGTACGACCTCTACTACAAGTTTTACACGGAAGATCAGACCCAACTGATAGACAGTGATTCAAATTTTATTGAGGCTACGCCGCGTCAGCCCGGTCCGAACCGTCTCCTCAGCCGCGGCTTCGTGCGAGCGGCCGCTGTAAGAGAGTGGGACCAGACGCAAGCGTCTTTTGCGGTAGTCTCCTCCGACCGACCACCACACGTGCCGACCGATCCCACCTCCAGTTCAATCGAATACCGGCTGGACCTGCGTAGTGTTACTGAAGACGGTCCCACCAATCCCGACGCCGAAGCCGATGTGATCCTGTCCTGGACCCAAGGAGGCGAACAACGGCGAGGCTTTCGCCGACGAAGTTCGGAGGACGCGTTTTCCTCCGATCCGACGGAGTTGAAGAGCTTCTGGAACCGCCGCGACTATTTGCCTCCCGAGGACGATACAGACTATGACCTGGCGCAAATGGGCTTGCAGGATGAGTTTGAATCGGGTGCTCCCGATCGTATTCGTGTCGTATGGTATGTTCTCAGCTACGGAATCGACGCGGCCACGCTTCAGGGCTACTACAGTGAGCCGTTGCGCCTGATACCAGCGGAACTTGTCCTTCGTGATCCGTGACGGTGATTGTTACTCCAACGAACGGGGATTCTCCGGCGGACTTGTGAAATGGTGCACAACATGATACCAATTGGACGTGGCAATTCTGTATCTGGCGATTGGACTCAGCTATGTTGCGGTGGGTGCACTGATGGCTCTCATTTACGTTTACGTCTTCCGGCGGCGCTTTTCCGGGAGTTTCTGGGGCGCAACTCTGGTGGCCGTGGTGGGCGCATTTCTCGGAGGTTTGGTGGATTTCCTCTTTGCTGATCTCATCAGCACGTTGAGTTCCATCAATGGTGTACTGAACATATTTCCCCCGATCATTACCGCCGCGATTCTTCTCAGTCTATTTGCGGTCCTCAGCGAGCGAAACGATGAATACGACTAAGAACAAGCAACCACAGGGGATCTTGTTTCAGTGTTTAACTTCCGATAATGGATATTCTGTCTACTTATTAACGTATGTCTTGCGTACTGCCTAGTGCTTCGTGCGTAGTGCGTATCAAGAAAGGAAAACAAGAACTATGGCCAGCGACGATACATCTGATCTCCGAGCGGACGGCAGCACTCAGCCCCATCTGCGCGACCACGAGGCAGAGACCTTTAAACGGTATGTGGCAATCATCAGAAGACTTCGCGCCGAAGACGGGTGCCCGTGGGATCGGAAGCAGACACTTCACTCTTTGCGCCGGTTTATCGTGGAGGAAGCGTTTGAGGTGCTGGCTGCTATTAATGATTACGAGAGCGCCTCTTCCAAGGGACCTTCAGAAATCATCGATGAACTGGGAGACGTGTTTCTGGTCGCATCCCTTATTGCGGATGCTCTCGAAGAGGAAACAGGATTCTCGTTAGAGACGGTTCTCCTCGAAAACGGACGCAAGCTTATTCGTCGTCATCCCCATGTGTTTGGTTCCGTGAGCGCTACCACCTCAGAGGAAGTTGTTACTAACTGGAACCGGATCAAGGAAGAACAGGAAGGTCGTTCTCCGTCGGTTGCAGATGTGAGTAGCGGGCTTCCTCCGCTTGAACGCGCCTACGAAATGCAGAAAAAGGCGGCAAAAGTGGGCTTCGACTGGGAGACGGTAGAACCCGCCCTGGTAAAGCTCAAAGAAGAAATTGAAGAGCTGGAAGAGCGTATTGAGACCGTGAGATCCCTCGCGCAGTCGTTCAAGGACGATACGGGCATAGAAGAAGAAGTTGGTGACCTGCTCTTTTCCGCTGTAAACGTCAGTAGACATCTCAAGACCGACCCCTCGGTTGCGTTAGCCGGTACAAACGAGAAATTTCTCCACCGCTTTCAGCATGTTGAGCGGCAGGCGTCCCGCCAAAACGCAGAGGTATCCGAACTCCCTCTCGAAACGCTGGACAGCTTCTGGAATGAGGCCAAAACGAAGCGCAGCTCCCGTTAGACAAAACCGCTAGATAGCACCGTTTAACCTGTTAAAGCACCGTCTGGGGCGAACCATCTGGAGCGATACGAGAGTCGTGAGAAGAATAGTACTCAAACAGGGACTCACCATCCTGCCCGAGTAGCCGGTTTCGCCGAAATCGAAGGCAGCCGCGAAGGTCGTTGTCCTTTATGATACGTCCAAGACCCGGCGCTTCGGCGTCGAGATAAAACTGTACCGCCCCACCCGACACATCAATCACGCGGGCTCCGGGCGTGGACGCCAACACTTCAGTGAAACCGGCGACGTCGTGTCCGCCGGCAGCCCCACCCTGGGCCGCAGCCATCCCGTGCGCGATAAAGATGGACCCCCCATACCGTTGCATCGGTGCCGGAATCTTCGGCGATTGCATCACGTGACGCAGCATGACAGCGTCTTGTATCTCTATTCCTTCCGGCTCGACGGCGCGTCTCTTAAGAGAAGTTGTATCAAGGTGTATTGGTTTTTGTACACTCACAACAACGATCTCATCGTCACTGTCGGCACCAAGCGGTAACGGCTGCCCAAAACTCATCCGCGCTTTCGGGTGGTAGCCTTCCGTTAACGCTAACGGAAGACGCAGACGCTGCCATATTCGCTCAAAGGTCCGCACCACTCCAAGGTGAGGGATGAAAGCCGCCGGGCCCTCTTTCCGGTACCGGACTACCAGATAGTAGCGATCATTCGTCCCATGGTGCGCTGGATTCGCAACGGGACGAACCCCGGTTGCTGCGCCACTTGTACCAGAAAGATCTGCCACCTCCACGGTACGATTGCAGACGCCACAGGGCTCATCGCAATCTCCCCTACACTGTTCAGTGGTAACACTCTGCTCTGCTCGGCGACGTTCCTTCCGTAAGGTAGCCGCGGTTACACCAAGATTGATTCCCTCCCACGGAAGCGTATCCTCTCGCGAGAACGCGCCGACTCCCCGTGCTGCAGCGGGATGTTCCGTCAACACCGACTCCCAGACGTCCCGCCTGACATGTTCACTCCAGGCGTCGAGACGGGCACCCAAATCATGGGCTCGAGCAATCGCTATGCCCGTTTCTTTGTCTCCCCGGGTGAGAACACCTTCAAGCCAAGACATCCATGGATCATGCGCCCGCAGACGAACGCCTTTCGGCAGCCCTCGTCGAATCTCCGATATTTTCTCTTGAGCCACGACGGGGGACAACTGCGCGTGCCATTGAAACGGCGTATGAGGCTTCGGGACAAAGGTGCCAACGTTCACCACGAATTCCATCTTAACCGCACGCCGCAACTCTCGGACATAATCGACAATTGACGCTGCTTCGCGCTCCGAATGCTCTACCGGGAGACCGATCATGAAGTAAAGCTTGGCATGCTTCCATCCTCGGCTATACGCTTCTCGCGCGATTTCTATCGTTCGTTCCACAGGTACCAGCTTGTTTATCGCCCGCTGGTCATCTGAGTGCGCGGCTTCTACCGCAAAGGTAAGCCCGGAGCGTTTTCCTTGGGAGAGCTGTTCGAAGATAGGAAGAGTCAGAGAATTCACCCGCAGAGAGGGAAGCTGAAAGTTGATTCCCCGCCCCCGGTAGGCTGTGTATACCTGATTCAGCAGGGAAATCAACTCGCTATAGTCTCCGCTACTCAGGGAGCTCAAAGTTATGTCGCGATAGCCCTGATGGGTGACGAGCCACTCCAACTCCGACATGATTTCAGATACCGGCTTCATCCGATACGGCCGATAGAAGACGCCGGCGTGACAGAATCTACATCCTTGCGGGCAGCCTCGCATAATCTCAATCGGTCCATGATCCTGAACGACCGGCAGATTCGGTACAGGAAATCCCACGCCGAACGTAGCCGGAACGCCCGGCACCTCGGGCACAAACGCCGGGGGCTTACCCTGGCCAAATCCAACCCAGATAGCACGCCCCGAGGCACTACTACCGTCCGGCGTCCATACGTAGGCCGATTCTTCCAGCAACGGCAGTACGTCAGATCGCGTACCCCCGGCACCAACAACGTCCTTCATCCGAGTTACGAGCTCCGGCAGAGCGGCTTCTGCTTCTCCACAGAACACGCCATCCACGAACGGTGACATAGGAAGCGGATTCGTCGCTCCCGGTCCGCCGAGAATGACTACAGGATCTGATTCCCGGCGATCGGTTCGAAACACCGGAATATGTGAGGACGTCAGTAATGTCAGAACGTTCGTAGCTAACAACTCGTAGGCGTATGATACGGCCAACAGATGAGTCTCGCCGACAGGTGTGCCGGTTTCCAGAGTATACAATGGATACTCTGTTGCAAGCAGCGCTTGTTCGAAATCAGGAGCTGGTACAAACACACGCTCACATGCAACATCGGGTATGGCGTTGAGCATACCGTACAGGAGTTTCACCGCCGTGTTGGACATTCCGATTTCATAGAGATCGGGGAAACTGACGGCGACCCGAAACGGCGCTTCGGAAAGACTTTTCTGAACCGTTCCAAACTCACCGCCGGTATAACGGGCAGGAAGTTCCACTTCGTTGAGAATTCTGAAGAGATCCTGATGGGGACGGATTTGATGCTTCATGCAATCAATACTGATACCGGTGTTGGTAAACACTCATGACAATTCCGATTCCGATAAGGGCGGTCCATAACGATGAACCTCCGTACGACAGCAGAAACAAGGGAATTCCCATAATCGGCATCACCCCTACCGCCATGCCGACATTAATGACCAGATGAAAAATCATCATTCCGACAACCCCCGCAACAAGGAGTGCAGCGAATCGATCTTTCGCCGAGATCATTATGTACAGAGATCGACCAAAAATAATTCCGTACAGGGCGAAGATCGCCGCCACACCAATAAAACCCCACTCCTCGGCGAGTATCGAGAAAATGAAGTCAGTGCTCTGTTCCGGTAGATACTGGTAGTGGCTTTGAGTCCCTTGCAGAAAACCCTTACCGAACGGGCCACCGGAGCCAACGGCGGTGACTGATTGGATGATGTTCCATCCGGCGCCTCTCGGATCAACATATGGGTCAACAAAGACAATAAGCCGCATAATCTGATATTCCTGGAGCAATGAACGCGCTGCATACGCCATAGGAATCGAGAGCATGAGGATCACTAATGTGTAGATTATCCAAAAAAAGATAGATCGTCGGGTAAACCAAAACCCAAGAGCCGAAAGCCCCGCGGCAGCCGCAAGTCCAGTCAACAGAAACGCCATCGTTTCCCTATCGACCAAGACCTGTATCAGCGGGACGGACCGATCCGAGAGTTCTTGGTCCCACACGGGGAGTACCGTGAAGAGAATGGTGAATAGTCCGGCTCCCACCACGAACCCAATCATTCGCAGGTCAGCGCCTGCGGCATAGGCAATGACCAGAAAGATCGGAATGTACACTACCGCCGTTCCGAGATCCGGCTGGATCAGTACCAAGAGCGTCGGAACCAGTGTGATGAGGAGCGCTCCAGAAAAGCCGACGATACTCTTTCCCCGGTCAGGAGCGTCTCCAAAATACCGTGCCAATACGATAATCAAGCTAATCTTTGCAAATTCAGATGGCTGTCCTCCTAAGTTCCCAATTCCGATCCAGCTCCGTGATCCGTTGACCACCTGACCAAAGAGTAACGTAAACACGAGGACTCCCAGCAGTGCGAGAAAAATGGCGATCGCCGGTCGATGAAGAACCCGGTAATCGACAAAGGTGATCACAAGCATCAGAACAACTCCGGTAGCACCCCAGACTATCTGACGGATGTATTCAGTGCTCACGATCTGTCCGTCCGCGGTGACACCACTGGAGAACACGAACATGACACCTACTACCAGAAGCGCAGAGGTTGATATCGCAACGTAAAGATCGATCCCAAATATCGAGCGTGATCGTATCATCGTCTCCAGCCTACATATACCACAAAGGGCGAGGACCTCTGCGAAGGTCAGCAACCGCCTCGTCAAAGTTCAGATCTTCAAAATACCCATGAAGGATAATATTCGCCGCTTTCGGAGCCCACCACTCCCATTCATTGGACGCATCTACCATTACTGCCACCACAATCTGCTCGTCAGCCGGAGTATTTGCACCATATGGAGCATAGGCGACAAACCAGCTCGTCCAGTTGGTATCGCTGCCCACCTGACCGGTACCGGTTTTTCCGGCGGATTCAACGGAATCGGTCGTAATGACAACATTGGCGGTCCCATCGCTGATAACGCCTCGCATCGCGGAACGGACCTCCTGCAATGTCTGGCGACTAATCGAGGCGTCGCGAATGAGCTCCGGCTCAGTGCGTTCAATAGTCTCGCCGGTAACCGGGTCTCGAACCTCTTTCAACACGTACGGGCGATAGGTGCGGCCGTCGTTTACTACCGTGGCCACCAGATTCGCGACCTGGAGCGGCGTAACCTGTAGATAGCCCTCACCAATCGACATGTTCACCGTATCGCCGCCAACCCATCGAGCATTGATCGATTGTTCCTTCCACGCCGGGGACGGTACCAAACCACTCACCTCACCGGGAAGATCTATTCCGGTGGGCTGCCCTAACCCCAATCGCGCTGAATAATCGATGATCTGGTCAACGGAGAGGTGACTTGCCCCCATCGTCCAGTAATACACATTACAGGATTGGGCCAGAGCACCGGCTAGATTCAGAGGGCCATGACCCTGTTCCAGCCAGTCGTTGAACACACGGTTGCCGTATTCAAACTGTCCGGTACAGTTGATCTCCTCATCCGGGGGAAATGCATCCTCTTCCAGAATGGCGGTTGTCATCACTATCTTGAACGTCGAAGCCGGTGCGACCACAGATTGAATCGCTCGATTCAGGAACGGTGACCGCGCATCCAGTGCAAGATCTCTTACCGACGATTGGCCTTGAGACCCGCTGAAGCGTTGCGCATCGAATCTGGGATAATTCACCATAGCGAGCACTTCACCTGTCGCGGGACGCAAGGCAACCACCGAGCCGACTCGCGGCCCGAGCGCCTGTTGCGCGAGTCGTTGGAGATCGTAGTCGATCGTAAGTACGAGATTTCGACCCTGTTCCGGCGAGATGAGCTCCTCTTCCTCGCCAACCCTTCGGCCTCGAGCATCTACCGTCCTGAAACGTATGCCATCTTTGCCACGCAACAGCTGATCGTATTGTTGCTCAACACCGGACTTGCCCAAAACGCTTGCGGCTGAATAGCCCTCGTTAAAGAGGACCTGCAATTCTCGAGGGGTGATCTCTCCCACATAACCGATGACGTGACTGGTGAGTTCCGCTGCTGGATAAGCCCGCTCAGGTTTGCTATACCACGAAACTCCAGGAAACCGATCCACCCGCTCTGCCACTCGGGTAAGCTCTTCCAAAGATAGCCCGGAGACAATCTCAACAGCTTCGAAGCTACCCCCGCGGCGACGATTCAGACGGTCCAGCATCGCGCCTTCGTTCCCATCAATGATTGTGGCGATCTGAGAGACCGTTTCCGAGAGCTGACCCCGCGGGACCTCGCCGGGAACGATCGTAATGGCGAAAGAGTTCTGATTCGTAGCAAGAAGATCGTCCATGTCCCTATCGAATATCTGGCCGCGCTGCGCGAAGACCGGCTCGCTACGCAACGCAGTTTGCCGTGCCCGATTCAGGTAGATATATCCGTCCAGCACCTGCATCTCGAACAGACGTATCAAGTACAGCAGAAACACAACGCCGATGACCACGGCCATGCCGAGAACCCTGCCCGGAGACACGACCAACCGTCGCTGCAACGGGCTCATGAGAAGCCTCCCCTCCGAGAGAAGCGGCGGACCACTGGGTTCAGCAACCAGAAGCCGGCTGGAGCTATTACCATATTGAGAGCCAGTTCAATAAGGGTTGCTAACGAGAAGACGGCGCCGCCAATCTCATCTACACCGATGACCATCGAAAATGTGGCAGCAACGACTTGTTTGACAATCGTCGCCAGTCCGACCAGCAGCATCGGCGTCACGATCGATTCCGCTCTCACTGCCCCGTGGCTGAGACCGGCAACTGCTGAGTGTACAAGGCGGATTACGGCATAGAACCCAAGGGGGGCAAGACTGAGGATGTCTTCCACCACGCCAACCGCAAATCCGGACAGCTGCCCCCGTTGCACCCCGGAATGATGAGCCGATACGGTGAGGACGATCAGCACCAGATCAGGTCGGGCACCGCCGATAATCCAGTCGGAGAACCAGGTGGTCTGAAGCACGCTTATCAGCGCTGCAATGCCGGCAAGAAGGAGGGACACCATGTTATTGACCACTCCGATCTTGCTCACCGGCGTTCAGAACGAATACATATTCAAGGCGCGAGTAGTCCACAATGGCATCAATATCAATCACAAGCGACGTATCCCAAGCTGGTGCAGACACCCGGAGGACTCGTCCGATCGGAATCTCCGCGGGAAATATCGAGTTCAGCCCCGAGGTCACGACGACGTCTCCATATCGAATTTCGTTTCTGGCGTCCCGGGGAACATACTGAAGGGTGAGCGCATCAGTCACCGTTCCGGAGCCCTGTAACAGCCCCACATGGCGGGAGCGCTCCAATCGTGCCCCGATGTAGGATCCCGGGGCGAAAACAGGAACGATCAGCGCAGTTCCCCCGGAGACACGCTCTACGCGGCCTACCAGCCCTTCCTCGCCACCTACGAATGCAACCACCGCTTGATTGACCTCCACGCCGTGGCGTTCACCGCGGTTGATTGTCAGGGAGGAAAAATGACCAGTAGCACTCTCACGCGCGATAATCTGCGCCGCGAGGGTTGGTTCTTCCGAGCGCGCCGCAAACCCCAACTGTTCGCGAAGGCGATCATTCTCGCGCTCCAACGCCTCAACGGTACCTTCCAACCGCTCGTACTGCTCCATGTCGTTCAAGAGAGCCTCATACTCGGCCCGAACGCGGCGTAACTCGCCCACGGAGCGGACCGTATTACCGACTCCCTGGCCAACAGATGCAAATCCTTTCTGGATGCCCGAGAAGATCCCTCGCACCGCTTCATCGGGCCGGAGACGCTCGGAATTGCTTCCTGCCATGGCGGAGATCATACCGACCAGGACCAGCGCAACCGTCGTCAGGAAGGTACGCCGTCGTGAACTCATATGCTACAGATTTTTATAGATGTTGTTTTCGTGGCGGATGCCTTTTTCGTATTCAAAGTACATGCCGGCACCAAGGGCGACGCAGTTCATCGGATCTTCAGCCAGGAATACCGGCACCCCGGTTTCATTTGCGATGAGCGTATCCAGCCCCTTGAGAAGTGAACCACCTCCGGTCAATACAATTCCTCGTTCGACGATATCCGCAGCCAATTCCGGAGGCGTTTGTCCGAGAGTCCGCTTTATCTCTTCGATGATTGCAGTGATCGGCTCTTGTAGAGCGTCTCTCACCTCGACACTGTCAATTTCAAGGCGTCTGGGGAGACCGGTGATCGCATCAGTCCCCTTCACTTCCATCTTTTCAATCTTTTTGTCGGCGGTTGCGTTCCCAATGCGCTTCTTCAGCTCTTCCGCCGTTCCTTCACCAACGATCAGGTTATGCACCGTCCGGACGTGTTTTATGATCGCCTCATCAAACTCGTCACCCCCAAGCCGGATAGCGTTGGTTACAACCATACCGCCGAGGGATATCACCGAAATCTCACTGGTTCCACCACCAATATCGCAGACCATATGACCGGCAGGCTCAAAAATCGGAATATTTGCCCCAATAGCGGCGGCGAGGGATTCCTCAATGACCCGCACTTCCCGTGCACCGGCCTTCTCGGCACTCTCAATCACCGCGCGCTTTTCAACATCGGTAATACAGGAGGGTACGCCAATTACCATACGAGGTTTTACGAACCATCGGCGCTGCAGTACCTTCGATATGAAATACCGGATCATCTTCTCGGTGGTTTCAAGGTCTGCGATCACCCCGTCGCGCAACGGTCGAATAGCAATGATGTCGCCCGGAGTTTTCCAAAGCATCCGCTTCGCCTCTTCTCCAACTGCGACGACTTTCTTTGTTCCACGTTCAACCGCCACCACCGACGGCTCACTCGCGACAATTCCTTTGCCCCGAATATAGACAAGCGTGTTGCATGTCCCCAAATCAATGCCGATATCGGAAGAAAAGGCACTTAAAAATGATGTTCCGCCCATGTAGTGTGTCCCTCCCAGGTACTGCGCTAATACTCCTGCAAACGCTGCAAAGATTCAATATGGTTCGGATTCAGCCGAACCGCTTCCCGCCACTCGAATCGGGCTCGATCCGGTTCGCCTTGGGCCAAGTATACTTCACCAATACCATAATGAGCCTCCGCTGAAGACTCATTGATCTCCAACGTCTCTTCGTATATCTCAAGCGCGTCATCCAGGCGCTGCTGGGCCCGCAACGATTCACCGAGGGAGAGCAGAGCATCCTGCACCAGCGTTGGATCCTCACTATTTCTCACAACGTTCCGTAGAAGTTGCTCAGCCTCATCGTGGCGCTGCTCTCGTATCAGTAATTCGGCAAGCGCAATACGGTGTACCGGCTCATCACCAAGGTCGATCAACTCCCGAAAATAGCCAACCGCGGCGTCCACACGCCCGACATCCCGGGACGCCAACGCCAGATACTCCAGCAAGTCCAGGCGCTCAATACCCAGCGAATGGGCCCGCTCCAGAGCATCAATTGCGGTGTCATAGAAGAACTCACCCCGCTGAAACGACGCTTTCCCAAGGATGTAGTGTACCTCCGGCGCAAGCTCTACGTCCGGCAGTAACAGAACCCGCCGCAAATCGCGCACCGCTTGTTCCAGATAGTCATTGCGGCGATCGCTCTCCACCTCATCCATAGCAAGGTAGAAGAGGGAGAATCCTCGCATCCTTTGCGGGATGTTTATATTTATGATCCTGCCAAAGATTCCTGGAGCCGGGGGCCGTCCATGAATATTCCCAGATCCACCCTGGCTGCTGTTGCCACGCCTGATGGAAAAATTTATGCCATCGGCGGAACAGATGCTGGGGCATATAAAACCAGGGAAAAGCTTAATTTTTTTCTGCCCAAAAAGGCAGAGCTTTATTCCGGCAAACTGCAGAAAACCGTGGAAGTGCTTGATCTTAATCAGTAAAAATACATTTCGCAATATTCCCCCGGTTTCCAATATAGCCTGCTTGCATTTTCAAATATCTTCATTGTAAAAATTAAATGTT
>CAZNRF010000014.1:0-6067 GCA_964575075.1 uncultured Spirochaeta sp.
CGTGGGAGACGACGATAACGCTCCCTCGATACTGAGCGAGGGCACGTGCCAGAACCTGTTGACTCGTCATGTCCAGATGGTTGGTTGGCTCGTCGAGAATGAGCAGATTGGCAGGCTGTACGAGCAGCCCCGCCATGACAAGGCGACTTCGTTCGCCACCACTCAGTACGGAGATTTGCTTCTCCAGAGCGTCTTCGTCAAACAGAAATGCCCCAAGGATACTTCGTGCTTCCGGAAGTGCCGCGGCAGAGGCGCGCTGCGCGACGTAATCGTAGACGGTGTAATCCGGTGGAAGTGTGTCTGCACTATCCTGAGCGTAATACGCGATTTGCACGCCCGTCCCGGCGGTGACGGTCCCACGGCTCGGGTTATTCTCACCGGAAAGTATCCTCAAGAGCGTTGATTTTCCGGCTCCGTTCAAACCCACAACCGCAAAGCGCTGTCCCCTGCGCACGGTAAGGTCGATGGTGTCCAGCACCGGGGTAGATCCGTAGTCTTTGCAGAGACCTTCAACGCTCAGCATAATCTCACCGCTGTGGGGTGGATCGGGGAGCGCGATGGAGATGGGACGCAGGTGTTGAGGCAGTTCGATGCGCTCGGTCTTTTCTAAGGCCTTGACGCGGCTTTGAACCTGCCGGGCCTTGCTGGCCTGCGAGCGAAATCGCCGAATAAACTCCTCCTGGCGTTGGATCTCCTCTTGTTGCTTCCGCCAGGCATGCTTTAGCTGTTCCATTTCTGCGGTTCGGCGCGCTTCGTATTCGGTGTACGAGCCCCGATACCGGCGGAGGTCCCCCTGAAAAAGCTCCAGGATTACGTTTACCGCGTCATCGAGAAACGCCCGGTCGTGAGAGACCAGGACAACCCCACCGCCGTAGTCTCGGATAAATTGGGCAAGCCAGATGCGCGCCTCACTGTCGAGATAGTTTGTGGGCTCATCGAGAAGCAGAATATCTGAACGCGTCAGGAGGATTCGGGCTAAGGAGGCGCGCATCTGCCACCCTCCGCTAAACTCCCGGAGGGGGCGGGTGATATCCGACGGCGAGAACCCGAGCCCCTGCAAAACCCGTCCAATTTCCGCATGGCGCTGAAAGTAGCCGCGGTGTTCTAGTAATTCGTCAATCTCCGCTACCCGAGCCAGCGAGGTTGCCGCCGCAGGATCTGTACTGAGGATTTCGGCCTGTTCAGTACGCTCGTTGTGTAGGCGATGCTCAGCGGCGAAGCCCTGATCTGCGAGGTCGTATACCGTTTTGTCCTGGGCTACATCCAGCCGTTGGGGGAGGTAGGCGGGATCGGCGTTTTTACTGTGAATGACATCGCCGGCGTCAGGAGTCGCGTGGCCGGCAAGAATCTGAAGGAGGGTGCTTTTCCCACTGCCATTGGCGCCGACCAGACCAGCCCGAATCTCGCGATCGATGGTAACGCTCACCCCGTTGAGAACCGTTTGGGCTCCGAATGTGACATGAAGATCGGTAGCGGTGATCATACAATCAGTTAAATGCTAACAAAACGGTAAAACATGACCACCGGTGAGACTGGCTCAGCAGTGACCACTCGGTCATCATTTACGAGATTGTCGGGTATGTAGGTAAGACGAAGGCCGTCATCAAGAAGGGTGTATACAAAGGCGGTCGTCTGTCCGACGCCGAGACGGAGTAATAGTGCACCGTCATACTTCCCGCGCAGCTCGTCAGAGAGGAATAGCGAGAACTCCATGGTGGCGGTGCCGTCGAAAGAAGCGGGAAGCACCGTTGGGACCAGTCTTTCAAACCCGCGCCACGTTATCGTTCCTCGATCGGTGAGACGCATTTCACCAAAGGTTGAGCTTATCAGACCATTACCCCGATCGATTATCTGTTCAAAACTGTTTGATCGTCGTTCGCGTTCCGCGGAGATGATCTCAGCCAGGTCTTCTTCAAGTCTGACGAATGTCTCCGTTCGGTCTCTCCCATCCACCGTGTACAGCGCCTCCAGCTCCCGCTCGCCCTGTATCGAGAGTTCAAGAGATGTTCCGGGGAAACGAATTACTCCCGCGGAGGGACTGGAAATATCACTATATGAGTAGGTGCGCTGAAAATCGGGCAGTACGATCCGAATTTCCTCACCGGAGATGTCCACGAACAAACCAAACCGGGGAGTTAATCGCTCCAGATCAATGTGGCCGGAGTCGATCATGTCATCAAAATAGTCGGGGCGCCAGTCGACCCCGGCGATGTCACGGAGTAGTTCCTCGGAAGCGTTACGGCCTCCATCTCCCTCGGTGGTTCGTCCGCTCGCCCCGGTAAGCTCCAGGTAATATCCGAAGGCCCAGCCGATCGTCCCTTCCCTCGTAAGTACCCGATACCAGTAATCTGTGAGACTCCCCTGTTCCGAGATCTCTTCGGTGCGGTCCAGTATCTTTATCACCTCTCCTTCCCGAAGACGGTAAATCCGAGCGGAAGCGGCATCAGGACGCGCTCGTACCGGCAGCGCGGTGCGCAGACTTCGCGCGTACTCGTCTTGCCATGGCTCAAACTGGGCGGCAAACTCCTGGGCCGCCTCGGGATCTTCAAAGACAAGCAATCGCCATGCCTCTACATCCTGTTCCGCGCCGTCCACAGATACGCTAACAACCTCCTGTTCCACGCCGGCGAGAACAGGTGCCTGAACTCCCTCGGTAAGACCTGAGTCGGTTGCGGGCCACAGAAGCACCGCGTATCCCTGGTACCGAGGCGAGCAGGCGACCAAGGACACAGCGATAATCGTTATAATACCGAGCCAAGAGAGCTTCCATTTCATAGCTGCGGCTATTTGACCACGGTGCTATCCGGCTGTCAATTGGAAGGTCTATGGCGTTATCGGAGCGCGTCGATCTGATCGGGAGATACGATAATCACGATACGTCCATTCTTGAGGAGATTACGGTTGTGGTCGGATGCAAGAATTCGGTCCGCATCTTCAGGACTGATCATGACATCCGTCGGAATGACACCGAACGCCCGCCGAGCCATGATTCGTAGGGGTTGAGTTCCCGCCCGTTCCCGCCACGCCTCGGGGTCGGTCTGATCGGTGTAGTGCGCTACGCCCCAGCGCTCGATCGCAGTGGGGTCAATCATGTCTTGTTCCAGAATGGGACGGAAATCGGTATCATAAATCTCGGGCAAAAGCGCGGGAACCAGCTGTACCTGTTCCGGGGAATCACTGCCCGTTCCTGATCCATGGAGGGGAAGCGGCTCGGCCGCGTAGATTACGATTCCAGTGAACTCTCGGGTGGGAACCCACCGGACTACACGCTCCATCTGAAACGGCACTCGATGGTTTACGAAGAGTCGCGTGAGGTCAGGGAAGAGTGCTACACTATAGGTGCGTGCCACCCCCTGGAGCGTATCCAGAGGGCGTGGAACGCTTCGCTCCGCGGAGCGGGCGAGACCGGCGATCTCCGAGGCCAGATCGGGATCCTCCCGAACGGCATCTTCAATAACGCGCCGCGAGTCTACCGGTAATGGCAGCAATCCATTGAAGAGCGCGTCAGGAAACTCCTGATCGAGTCGCGTCTGCATGCGATGAATCGTAGCTGCTGTGCGTGAGCTGGTAGGTGATAGAGTCGCCGCGAGTTCTATGGCAAACCGATTGGTGCTCCAGTCGATTCTGCTGCTGGACTCGATCTCCTGGGAGAGTATTCCCGGGGCGGAGATAACTACTCCGAAAACGAGGAGTACCAGACGAATAGATGGTTGCCGCAACATGCTATTCAATTTGTCGGCACGACACACTCCGCTCCGTAGGGATTGTCTTGCCCTAACGCTAAATCACTTCGCCAAAATATACTCCGGCCCATTCCCACGTTCCGTGAATCTCCGGATCTGCGGGGTAGTGTACTTTCCGGAAGTATAGATACCAGGTCGGAATACGGTGGGACCATCCCCAGGTACGCAGATATGCTTCGGAAGCATTGGACGAGATTTCCAACTCCGAGGCGTATCTCACTCTGGACCTGCGCAGAAATGCGGCAATATCGAAGGTTGGAATATCGCTATTCGCGTCGCTTTCTTCTTGCTCCCAGGACATGGCGAAGAAGTTGACCTCTGCGCGGTTTGCCAGCAACGCCCGTGGGTCTTGTCTCCACAGGGCACTCTTAATAATGTCCACCAGATCGCTTAGTTCGCGATGCGTCCAGGATTGGTTCGATTCGAAGAAGGCGACTCGGCGCCCAACAACCTCATGAGCATGAGGCTTTCCGGGCACGCGAGTTCCGCGGTAGCGCAGGAAGCGGCGATACGAGCTGTACGCCTCCTCCCATCGTCCGACACCCTCATAGGCTTCTCCCAGGTAGTAGGCGAGTATTCCCGGATCCGTTTGCTCAGGATATCGATCCCGCAGATAGCTGAGGTATTCCAACCGCTCTGCCGGATCGTCAACGATGTCGAGTAACCGATTCAGCACGACGCGATGTGTAGAGACGGAACGCACGTATACGTCCGGATAGGAAAGAAGCGCTCGGCGATGATACTGCCGAGCTACCGCAGGACTGCCTTGTTCGTTGTACAATGTTCCCACAACCGTAAGGTAATAGCCGTTGTTGTGATCCTCAGGGAACCGCTGCACGTGCCCGGTGAGAAAATTCACCATAGCGGACCATCCGGCTGTCTCCCGGTGCGCCTGGGCCGCGCGTTCAACGATCGGAAACGCAGGAGCATCCTGCTCAGCCCGTGCCTGATAGGTGTGGATTGCGGAGGGGACCCGTGTTGGATCATCTCCGAAAGAAACCATAACCGCGCTGCCAACCAAAAGCACGATAAGTGTGAGCACGGAAGTGACACTTCGCATATCACCCAGCATATCGGCACTGCCGATGGATTGGCAAGATCCGCTGGGAGAGACTACAGTACGGCTATGAATCGTCGCCTCTCTCTCAGCATCGGAATGATCGCCTCCGGAGCCGCCCTGTTACTGGTTACGACGCAAAAGATATCTATTGGCGCTCTTATTCTTCCGTTGATAATGATTATCGTCGGAACGCTACTGCTGGTGCGGGCGTTTTCTCCGGACGGTCACGAGGGTAACGTGTTTGCCGGAACGATTCTGGCTCTGACCGGTGGCTTTCTGTTGCTGTGGGAGTCCGCGCTCCCGGCGGTTGAGCTGGACATGATATGGCCGATTTTTATGACGATCGGTGGGGCAGCGCTCACCTCTTATGGCCTGAAGAAAGGCCGGGAGGCCTGGTTGAACCTGACCATTCCCGGGGCAGTGATCATCGTTCTGTCTCTGTTATTTTTGGTTTTCAGTCTGGATCTCGTAAAGACCAGCTTAGCCGCTGTGGCAGTCCGGTGGTGGCCGGGACTGCTCGTGGGTGTCGGTGCACTCATATTGATCGCCGGCCGCAACGATGATCAGGATTCGTGATTATCCGCAGAGACATCGTCGCGATGATGGTCATCTCCATGGTTGTCGTCATACATAATCTCGTCCCAGGTGAGCCGCCGGCCATCGATGGGTGAGCGGAGGCGAAAGGGAAAGGTCTTGCTGCGGTAGTGGTATAGTACCAACACTACGGCACCGAATCCGGGGAGCAGCATCCAATCACCGCCGTCGTAGATAAAAATCAGCTGCGAAACCATAAGGAGCGCGAACACTCCCAAGGCCAAGTACAATGTGGCAAAACGTTTGCGATGCGCCTTCTTTTGGTGCTTCCGTTGTAAGATATTCAACAAGAGTAACGCGAGGAACGTCCAGTACAGCACATCCGTCAGATGAGAGGATAGGGTGGTATCGGTGAGAACCGTGCTCATATCAGTGATGAGTAGCGAGTTGCCGTTTCTGGTGGTCGAGAATCACCAGCGCTGCCATGGATTCCACCACCGGTACGATTCTGGGACATATGCACGCGTCGTGGCGGCCTTCAGTTCGAATGCGCTGGGCTTCACCCCCGATGTTTACCGTTTTTTGCTCCCGGGAGATCGAACTGGTCGGCTTGACGGCGCTACGAAAAATGATCTCCTCCCCGGTAGAGATGCCACCGCTGATGCCTCCGGCGGTATTGGTGACGAAGCCGCCGGCGGTCATTTCGTCGTTGTTTTCGCTCCCGCGCAGG
>CAZNRF010000014.1:6077-18678 GCA_964575075.1 uncultured Spirochaeta sp.
GTTCGTTATGCTCGCTCCCGGTCATGTCTGCAGCACGAAAACCCGCTCCAAACTCGATCCCTTGGACCGAGCCGATGGAGAGCATCGCCCGGGCGAGGTCAGCGTCGAGTTTGTCGAAAACCGGTTCCCCCAAGCCCACTTCCACACCGGAGATTCGGCACTCGATGACGCCGCCTACACTATCGTTCGTGTCTTTAATCGCCGTGATTTTCTCGAGCATTCGTTCCGCCGCCGCCGCATCACACGCTCGTAGCGGGTTTTGCTCAATCACTGAAGGGTCAAACGTTTCACACTCGATTCCAGCACTGCGCTTGGTGTAGGCGACGATGGATACGCCTCGGTCAGCGATAATCTTCTTGGCAACGGCACCGGCAGCGACGCGGCCGGATGTTTCTCTGCCCGAAGCCCGTCCGCTACCTCTCCAATCCCGAATACCGTACTTCTTGAGGTAGGTGTAGTCCGCGTGGCCGGGTCGGAATTTGTCCTTGATGTCATCGTACGCCGAGGGCTCAGCGTCGGAGTTGTACAGAATCATCATCAATGGAGTGCCGGTGGTCTTGCCTTCAAAAACACCACTCAGGAAATGTACGATGTCCGGCTCTTTTCGCGGTGTCGTGATTGATGATTGGCCTGGTTTTCGTCGATCAAGCTCTTTCTGGACGTCCGTTTCCGAGAGTTCAACGCCGGGCTTGACGCCGTCGACGATTACGCCGACCGCGCCGCCGTGGGACTCGCCGAACGTGGTAATTCGAAAGGACTGACCAAAACTATTTCCCGGCATATGTGATACCTCATTCCCTGCGGTGTTGGATTATTCGCGCCACGGCATCCGCGGGTGATAGCCCGGCGACATCAATGATCTGGTCTGCTGATCTCGCATAGAGCTCATCCCGTCGTCGGGCAATCTCCATGAAGTGTTCCCGCGGACGATCTTGATCAAGAAACGCGGGGACTCCCCGTTTCACGGCGCGCTCATACAATACTACCGGGGTATGTCGGAGGTAAAGTACGTGGTAATTGATAGTCAGAAGATGCATTGAGTCGGGATGATCACAGACGCCACCACCAGTTGCCAGTACGGTATGCGACGCCCCGTAGGTGGTGGGAATTTCCCGGAGCGCGTCTGCTTCCCATTTACCGAAGAGCTCCGGTCCCAGCGCGCGAAAGAGGGTGCGGATGAGAGGCGGATCGTTCGGGGACTGCGCCACATTCGGGGGTATCACATTTTCGTGGATACCGCGCCGGACGAGAAGGTCGTCCAGATCCATGAAATTCCATCCCAGAGCGGTTGCAACTTCCCGGCCGATAGTGGTCTTGCCGACGTGTTTGAGTCCTGTCAGTGCGATTGATGCTGAAGACTTCACGTCAGTGCTGGGAAATCGAAAACTCTGAATCCAGTGGCGCAGGCCGGGAAATCTGATATCCCTGCAGGTAGTCTACGCCGATCTTCTCGAGGAGCGTACGCGTTCGATTGTCCTTCACGTACTCCGCTATGGTTTTCATGTTCATCACGTGGCCGATATTGTTTACCGCTTCTACCAGTGCGTAATCAATCGGGTCGTCGGCAATATCCCGCACAAAGGACCCGTCTATTTTAAGATAATCCACGGGCAGATGCTTCAAATAGGCGAAAGAGGAAAAGCCGTTCCCAAAGTCATCCAGAGCAAAGGAAACGCCTAAGCCTTTCAGTCGCTTAATGAACGAAGTTGCCCGACTCATATTCTCGATCGCAGTGGTCTCGGTGATTTCCAGACAGATCTGTCTGGGATCGGCGGAGGAGCCGTCTATGAGCGCCCGAATGAAATCCAACATCGATTCGTCCGCGATTGACGCTCCACTGAGGTTGATGCTTACCAAAGGATGTCGTCCCTGGGCGGCAAAGGCATCGAGACGCTCAAAGGCGTTGGTAAGGACCCAGCGATCAACCGCGGGCATCAGATTGTACTTTTCCGCGGCGGGAATAAAGTCCCCGGGACTGATCAATGAATTGTCATCGTCAAGCATTCTGATCAACACTTCCAGATGCTCATGACTATGGCCGTTGGTAGAAACGATTGGCTGACCCCACAGCACAAACCGATTTCCCTCCAGGGCATGGTTGAGCCGAGAGATCCATTGCATCTCTCCCCGGCGCTTTAAAAAAGTGTAGTCAGCGGTCTCATAGACCTTGATCGTGTTACCACCGGACTCTTTCGCCAAGTAGGAAGCATCATCCGCGGCAGCCAGGATCGTGTAGCCGTCACTGTTAACGCCGGCTACCGGCACCAGACCGATGCTGGCGGTTATATGGAAGGCGTTCTTCTGCCAGATAAACTTACGGTTGAGGTTACGCAGCAACGTACGGGCAATCGCCATTCCCCGTGCCAGGGAGGCGTCCAGAAGGAGTATGCCGAACTCATCTCCTCCGAGGCGCGCGGCCACGTGTTCTTCTCCTTCCAGTTGTCCCCGCAGATCTGTTGATACCTGGCGAAGCAGCTCGTCCCCCGCTAGATGTCCACAGACGTCGTTGACGATCTTGAATTGGTCAAGGTCCAGATAGATAAAGCTGTGAGTCCGCTGGCTGGCCTGAGCTACTCGAGCAATCTCCTGGAGGCGCGAAAAAAACTCTTCGCGATTCATGAGGCCCGTAAGGGAATCGTGACTCGCCTGATACTCAATGATCTCGGACATCTCTTTGATGTTCGTCACATCGTGAAAAGTGATCAGACCGCCGTCGATGTGAGAGTGTGTTCTGATCGGTGTAATTGATCCGGCAATACTAACCCGACCACCCTGTTCCGTGGTGAGGTAGACGTTTTCAAACTCAAAGTCTTTTCCCTCCGCCACCTGCGAAAGGGGGACAGCCGCCCTCAGCTCGCTGTTTTCATCGTAGAGCGAGAAAACTTCAGATAGCTCTCGCTGGATCGCTCGCTCTTCGGACCATCCGGTTAGATTCTGGGCTACCGGATTTAAAAACCGGATCGTCTGGTCCTTGGAGTAGGCGATCAAGCCGTCGTTCATACTATCGAGAAGGGCTTCAAAGAGTTGTTCCTGCTCCCGCATCTGGCGATCGATCCGAGACTTGTAGAGCGCTATGTCGATGGTGGTCTGAAGCTCACGCTCCTTGAACGGCTTGAGTACATATCCGACCGGCTCCGCCTTCTTGGCGCGTTCTACCGTACGTTCGTCGGCGTAAGCAGTGAGAAAGACGATCGGAACGTTGTACTGCTGGTGAATTTCAATAGCAGCGTCAATACCGTCCCGGTTGCCCCCGAGCATGATATCCATGAGGATGATGTCAGGGTAATACTCCAACGCGGCTTCTACCGCCTCTTCGGCGGTGGCGGCGAGGGCTACAACAGAGTAGCCAAACTTCTCAAGTCGCCGTTGGAGATCAAGGGCTATTATTTTTTCATCTTCGACGATCTGTACACGTTCTTCAGCCATGATGTTGTCAAAGAAGCATAGGGGGGAGGGAAGAAAAAATCAATGAGCTCTGGTGATAACGAAGAGAGGCCCGGAGCTATAGCTCCAGGACCTTCTTGATCATTTCAGGTTCGTTACGGAACGACGAGCCCTTTCCCTGGAGAAAATGATTCTTTTCCATAAGATGGAGGGACAGGTCGCTCACTAAAAGGTGATTTCCGTCGTGGGTTCCACCGGGGGCGTGCTGAATAACCGCGTTCACCTTACGGAAAATTCCGTCCTCAAAGGGTGAGGCCAAGTGGCCACGCGCTTCGGTGGTAGTCACGATCCACGTATTGTCTATGGTAACCGGTTCTCCTAAGCCGCGGCGACCTTCTTCAAGGAGTCGGCGCAGCAGTCCCACTACCTCGTCGAAGTCGAGACCAAGGCGACTAAACTCCTCCTCGTCCGCCTCGATGATATCTACGAGGTTTCTGTGGTCGTCTCCGAAGAAGCCGTCGGAGGTAATGACGCCCGGTTGCATATTCTGTTGGGCTTTGGTGTATTCCGGTGACATTTTCATAGGACCGTTTCTCCCTTTCCGTCCTGCATTACGCGAACTTGTCGAAGTAGATCTTTTCAGGCTGCATATCGTTATCGCCCATAACTTTCATACAGGCGTCGAGCATTCCGGGACTGCCGCAGAGATATCCCTCTTTCGGCGTCTCTTGAGAGATCGTTTCCTTCAGGTAGCTGTCGAGCACTTCCGTAATGAGGCCGGTGGGTCCGTCCCATTCATCCTCAGGCTGCGGTTCACTCAGTGCCGGCACGAAATGGAACCGCTCGTGCTCTTCGTCGAGCTTATAGAGCCAGTCCAGATAGAACACATCTTTCTTGGTCCGAGCCCCGAAGAAATACCAGATATCTCGATCATTGAGTGTACCACGATCGACCATATCTTGAAAGATACTCTTAAACGGAGCCATGCCCGATCCGCCGGCTACGCAGATCATCTGAGCGTCGGTATCCCGGACATAGAAATCTCCGAAGGGTGCGATAACGTTAATCTTCTGCCCCTCTTTCAGATACTCGTGGACGTAGCTGGTAACGATACCGCCTGGAACAAGGCGGATGAGGAACTCAAGATGTTTGTCATCACTCGGCGCCGACGACATAGAATAGGCGCGCATCGTCTTTTCTTTGATCTTTTCGTACGGTGGCACCTCAAACTGGCCGTACTGACCGGGAGTAAAAGAAACGGACGCACCGTCCGGAAGCTTACAGTACACTTCCTTTATATCGTGGGTTACGTCCCGAATGCGCTCAACCGTTGCGGCAAACTGTTGCACGTTGAACAACTCTTCGGGGATCTCGATGTCCACATCCTGTTTCAGCTTTATCTGACACGAAAGGCGGATGTCGTCAGCGAGCTCCTCTTTGGTAAGGTAGGGTACTTCCGTGGGCATCACGGGACCGACGTCGCTCTTCACTTTGACTTTACATGCGCCGCAACTTCCCCGGCCGCCGCAGGCGGAAGGCACGAAGATACCTTCTCCGGCAAGACCGAAAAGCATCGGTTGCCCGCCTTTTACCAGGAGTTCTTTTTTGCCGCCGTTAATATCGATGGTGATATCTCCGTAGTTGTTTACGATCTTATCGGTGAGAGAAATCAACGCCGCGAGTCCGGCAGAGATTCCACCAATAGCGGCGGGAGCGACGAAAAATGCCATATCCAAGTTCATTCTATACTCCTTATTCCGTGATCAGTCCGCTTATTGAACGGCGAGCATTCCGGAAAAACCGATAAACGCCATCGCCATAAAGCCGATGGTAATTACCGTTATGCCGGGGCCTTTCAGACCGGCCGGTACCGGGGCTTTGTCCGTTTTTTTTCGAATTGCAGAAAGGGCCATGATCGCAAGCCACCAACCAAGTCCTGATCCGAGGCCGTAAATTACGCTCTGCAGAAAGGTGTAGTTTCGAATCTCCATGAACAGGGAGACACCAAGAATCGCGCAGTTTACCGTGATCAACGGCAGGAAAATTCCCAGGTTCATGTACAACGTAGTAGAGACGCGGTCAATAATCATCTCCAACATCTGGACCACCGCGGCAATCGCGATGATGAAGACGATGTAGCGCAGATACTCCACATTGAGAGGAATCAGAACGTAGTTGAGAATGATCCAGTTAAGGGCGGTGGTGATGGTGAGAACCACCGTCACGGCGAATCCCAGGCCGTTGGATGACTTCATATCCTTGGAGATGGATATGAACGAACACATACCAAGGAAGTTTGCCAGCAAAATATTACTGGTAAATATCGAGGCGAAGAAAAGGGCAAAGGGATTTAGCATTGGTGCGGCGTTCATGCGGGTGCTCCTTCACGGTTCATGATTGTCTTACCAATCCAGATAATGATTCCCAGGAAGAAAAACGCACTGGGAGCAGTTACCATAATGGTCCAGGGGACGAACGCATCCGGTAGCACCTGGACACCGAACAACGTTCCGAATCCGAGCAACTCCCGGAAGAACGCGATCGTCAAGAGAACTGCCATATACCCGAATCCGCTGGTGGCACCGTCCCAGAACGAGATGAGGGGAGGATTACTCTGAGCGAACGCCTCGGCCCGGCCCATGATGATACAGTTTGTGATAATGAGACCAACGTACGGACCCAAGGCGCGACTGATATCGGGAAGATACGCGCGGAGCAGCAGATCCACGATGATCACATAAAACGCGATGATCAGCGTTTGAACCATCATGCGGACCTTGCGTGGCATGAATCCCTTGATGAGCGCCACGGTCAGATTGGTCATGGCCGTGACGAACACGACTCCGATCGTCATGATCATCGTATTAACCAGGAGGTTGGTCACCGCCAGGGCCGAGCAGATGCCGAGCACCTGCATGAAGATCGGATTATTGCTCCAGAGGTTCTCTTTAAGAATCGCTCCTGCATCACTCATGAGTTACCTCCCAGGATAGATTGAAAGGTGGATATTTCGTTGGAGAGAATCCCGTCCATCGCATCACTTGTTCGCGTAGCTCCGGTGATACCATCGATCTCGCCATTGTCTTTGTCTTCATCACCATCGCCGGAGCCACTGACCTGAATGGTTTCGTCTACGATTCGCAGATCCCGGAGCTGTTCCTTGAACCAGGGCTCGTCGATACGGCCCCCCAAGCCGGGAGTCTCGTTATGCTCAATAATTTCGATTCCTACCGTTCGATCGAGGTCTTCCTGTACCGCGAGAATGCCCCGGATCGTTCCCCACAGGCCACTGCCGGAGAACTCCTTTGCGATTGCGGTGTACCCGTCTTTCTCGGCCTGGTACAGCTCCGTACCGTTTTCATTGACCACGGTGATGTCATCAAACTTGGCCTGGACATCCTCCGGACCGGCATACTCGATTCCGAGGGCGTTCAGAATGGCCCGCTGCCGGGCAAGCTCCTGGTTAAGCTGAACCTGTTCACGAGTGCTGTCGTTTGCAAAAGCCAGGACGGTTACAAATGCAAAGGACACCACAAACGTAAAGATGACGGTGTAGATGAGGCTTTGCTTGTTCGTGCGGATACCTCCTTTTTCGCGGGCTGAGCGGAGCTCTGCTTGCGTGCTGCACTTTTGGCGCTCTTCTTCTTTTTCTTTTTGGGAAATATCTCATCGAGGAGAGCGCTAAATACGTTACCCATCATGATTCCGAAGCTTGTTCCTTCAGGGAATCCGCTGAACGTTCGCACGGCCATGGATACGCCACCAATAATGAACCCATACGCCCACTGTGCGCCGGGATTGTTGGGGCCGGAAATGGGGTCCGTTGCCATCCACACCGCCACGAACATGATACTTCCGCTCATCATGTACGCTGCAATCGGAATCAGATGTCCGATGCCATCGTAACCTGAGGGACTCACACCGGGAATCCAGTCTGCAAAGTAAAACAACACGGTAAAAAACAGGGCGCTCGAAAAGGTTGAGACTATCAGCTTCCAGTTCGCGGTTTTGGTATAGATCATGTATACCGCCGCCCCGAGGATGAGAATGATACTGCTCTCTCCCATGGACCCGCCTCGGAACCCGAAAAACAAGTTCCACAGGTTAGGCATTTCACCGCCTCGCATCACTGCGAGAGGAGTCGCCGCGGTCATGGTGTCTACCGCTACCTGTCCGGAGGTACCAAACGCTCCGGTGATGCCGAAGGCGTTACTTACATCAACCATAGCGGGCACCATCCACGCCGTGGTCAGAACGGTGGGAAAGGTGAGATATATAAAGAGTCTCCCGGTGATCGCCGGGTTAAAGATATTACGGCCGAAACCGCCGTACACCTCTTTTGCCATCGCCACCGCGAAGATGATTCCCACTGCGGCGATCCACAACGGAGTCGCCGGGGGCAGAGATAGCGCGTATAGCGCACTCGTAACCAAAACAGCTTCACTAACTTTCTTTTTGCGATTCTTCTCAAATACGTACTCGGTGCCGATTCCAAGAGCAAACACCAGGGCGGTCGTTACAATTGCCCGCCAGCCGTACATGAAGGTCGCAAACAGAAACACCGGTATAAGCGAGTAAACGACCCGCCGCATCACGTCCTGTTTCTGAAACACAAGCCCTCCTCAGATTGTTGAGTAAATCCATCAGCCTTTATAGATACATATTTATCTCTACAGCGGGAGTATAGCAAGTGAGATACGTAAAGTACAGTAATTTTACTCAACAATTTGGAAGGAGCGCCAACGTCCGGGTTACCAAACCCCCTCGCATCTATTACATTAGTCGGGTACGAATTACACACATGAACCACGCGAATAGAATCCCGTGAGGAGGAATGAATGGAATTGAATGCACTTCTGGACGTCATGGAACGTGTCCTAGACAGTTCCGGAGCGGCGGTTTTGACAACCGTTGACGCTCAGGGCCGTCCCCACAGTCGGTGGATGGTACCGGCGATTCTGCGCGGACAGCCGGGTAGCTTATATGCAGTTACCTCTCCGCATTTTACGAAGATCGAACATATCGCCGCTCAGCCTCGTGTGTCGTGGCTGTTGCAGTCCAAGTCCCTGGACGAGACGGTTGAGGTTTCCGGCAAGGCTCAAGTCATCGACAATCCTGCCCTTAAGTCGGATGTGCTTGAAGCGCTGGGAAGTAAACTATCGGCGTTCTGGCACATAAACCCTGATGAAACAGACCTGACGGTAATTGAGACCGCTATCGAATCGATTACCTATCTTGAAACGGCGACCGGAGAGCGCGTAAGCGCTACCGTATAAGAAGGGAGACCAGTCGATGAAAGATCTCAGCAAGTACGATCCTGAATGGCTGAAGAAGGCGCTGCGGGATATGTTACTTATCCGGCGCTTCGAAGAGAAAGCTGCTCAGATGTATGGACTGCGAAAAATCGGTGGATTTTTGCACCTCTATAACGGCCAGGAGGCGGTGGCGGTCGGAAGTGTGGCGGCAGTGGACCTGAAGAAGGATTACCTTCTCACCTCCTATCGCGACCACGGGCATGCGTTGGCTGTCGGCATGGATCCTAAGTCGATCATGGCTGAGCTGTTCGGTAAAATCACGGGGTGTGTTCGCGGCAAGGGCGGCTCGATGCACATGTTTGATGTGGAGCGCCATTTTCTTGGCGGCAACGGGATTGTCGGTGCTCAAATACCGATCGCTACCGGCGTTGCCTTCAAACAGATGTACGATGAAGACGGCGGAGTGACCCTTTGCTATTTCGGCGATGGCGCCATCCATCAGGGTGCGTTTCATGAAAGCCTCAATTTGGCCAAGATCTGGAATCTGCCGGCAATCTACATCGTCGAGAACAACCACTTCGGTATGGGAACGTCGGTAAAGCGCGTCTCCGGTGTCGATGATTTCTCCGTGAAAGCAGCGGGATATGATCTGCCCGGCCACGTGATCAATGGTATGGATTTTCTTGATGTCTATGAAGGAATCAAGAAGATTGCCGACGACACCCGGAAGAGCAGCACGGCGTGCCTCATCGACCTGAAAACGTACCGCTACAAGGGCCACTCGATTAGTGATCCCGCCAAATATCGAACCAAGGATGAGCTCGAGCAATACAAGCAACAGGATCCCATTGTGCAGCTCAAGTCGCAGATGATCGAGGCAAACCTCATAACCGAGGATGATTTCAAGGCGCTGGATGATGAGCTCAAGGGGCTCGTTCAAGAGGCGGTTGACTTTGCTGATGCCAGTGAAGAGCCCGCACTCCACACGATGTACGAGGACGTTCTGGCCTAGAGCCGCAATAACAGGAGATTAGGATAATGCCGGAAATTCAAATGCGAGAAGCGATCCGTCAGGCCATGGACGAAGAGATGGAGCGAGACGGACGAGTGTTTCTTCTGGGAGAGGAAGTAGGGGAGTACAACGGTGCTTACAAAGTCAGTAAGGGACTGTTGGACAAGTATGGAGACAAGCGGGTGCGGGATACTCCGATTACCGAGCTGGGGTTCACCGGCTTGGCGGTGGGGGCTGCTTCCGTGGGTTTGCGGCCGATAGTAGAGTGGATGACGTTTAACTTTGCGTTGCTCGCCCTGGACCAGGTAGTCAACAATGCGGCAAAGATGCGGCATATGTCGGGCGGCCAAATCAAGGTGCCCATGGTCATGCGTGGTCCCAATGGGCCGGCGGAATATCTGTCCAGCCAGCACTCGCAGGCGCTCCACAGTTACTTCGTACACGTTCCCGGGCTGAAAGTTATAGCCCCCTCCACGCCCTACGACGCCAAGGGTCTCCTCAAGACGGCGATCCGGGATGATAACCCGGTGATCATGGCCGAGAGTGAGCTGGCATACGGATGGACTGGGGAAGTACCGGAAGAAGAGTACCTCATTCCGTTCGGGAAGGCGGATATCAAACGAGAGGGATCTGACGTGACGCTGGTAAGCTTCGGAAAGCCGATTTATATGGCCCTCGAGGCCGCGGACCAGTTAGCGGATATTGGTGTAGATGCGGAGGTTCTTGATCTTCGCTCATTGCGTCCTCTGGATGAAGATGCAATTTATGCCAGCGTGCGGAAAACGAACCGAGCCGTTGTTATTGATGAGGCGTGGCCGGTGGCCAGTATGGGGTCCCACGTGGGATGGCTGATCAGCAAGAACTGTTTCGACGATCTCGATGCCCCGGTTGAAATGGTATCGAGTGAGGACGTGCCGATGCCATACAACCACACCCTGGAGCTCGCCGTACAACCATCGGTTGAGAAGATCGTCCGCGCTGCCAAGCGCGTTAGTTACAAGGAGTAGATCATGGCGGAAAAAGTTCCGATGACCGCGCTCTCCCCCACGATGGAGGAGGGCACCATTTCGGGTTGGAGTAAGAAAGAAGGGGATGAGATCGCCGCCGGTGATGTAATCTGCGAGGTGGAGACCGACAAGGCATCCATGGACTACGAAGCGACTCAAGAGGGTACGCTGTTAAAGATAATTGTGCCGGAGGGCGGACAGGCCCGGGTCGGCCAAACGATCGCGATTCTCGGTGAAAAAGGCGAGGATACTTCAGCGATCGAAGAAGAAGTTGCGCAGGAGGGTGATACCTCCGGAAGTGAGCCGGAACCGGACACCAGTGGTGAGTCCGAAACTCAAGCGGAGAAAGCTCCCGAGAAGAAGGCCGCGGCTCCTGAGGACTCCAAAAAGGATGAACGTGCTGAGGAACCGCCCAAAAAACAGCCGGCTCCAACAGCTGATTCCGGCGGCACGGATCAGGCCGCTGCCGGGAAGACCCAGCCCGCGAGATCTGACGGGTCCCGTATCAAGGCGAGCCCGCTGGCGGTCAAGCTTGCCGCGGAACGCAACATCAATCTGAACCTCGTCACCGGCTCCGGTCCGGACGGGCGAATTGTTAAGCGTGATATCGAAGAGTTCCGTGGCGTTCCCGGGGGTGCAGGAGCTGCTGCACCGTCATCCAGCGTAGCATCCACGCCCGCAGCGGAGGATGAGGTCATTCCGGTGGCGGGAAAACGGGCCGTTATCGCGAAGCGGCTGAGTGAAAGCAAATTCAGCGCGCCCCACTATTACGTCAAAATGGCCGTAGACATGGATAGCATGGTAGGGGCACGAAAGATGCTCAACGCCACCTTGCCGGAGAAGGTGTCACTGAATGCGTTCTTCATAAAGTTCGTTGCGGAGGCGCTCAAGCGCCATCCAAATGTTAATGCTTCCTGGCAGGGTGAGAATATCGTGCAATACGGGAGCATAGACATAGGCATCGCCGTGGACGCCGGAAACGGCCTGATTACCCCGGTGGTAAAGAACTGCGGCAATCGCGGAATCGTGGATATCGACGCCGATCTTCAGCAGCTGATTACCAAGGCACGGGAGGGAAAACTGAAACCGGAAGAGTACACTGGTGCGACCTTCACGATCAGCAATCTTGGCTCCTTCGGTGTAGATGAGTTTACTGCCATCATCAATCCTCCCGGATCCGCGATACTGGCGTTGGGAGCTACAAAGCCGACGCCGGTAGTGAAGCCTGATGGGTCACTTGGTGTAGGAAACATCATGAAGATGACCCTTTCGTGCGATCATCGGGTTATTGACGGCGCAGCCGGCGGACGGTTTCTGCACGATTTGCAGCAGATGATGGAAGAACCAGTACGGGTGATTTTTTAGGAGGCAATTGTGGCCAATTATGACTATGACGTAGTAATTGTGGGAGCTGGACCCGGCGGATATGTATCTGCGATACGGGCAGCCCAGCTGGGTCTGAAATCCGTGGTCATCGAGAAAGAAGCGCCCGGTGGGGTGTGTCTCAATTGGGGCTGTATTCCGTCTAAGTCCCTGATTCATCAGGCTGAGATTGTACAGTCCGCGGAAGATCTCAAAAAAATGGGAGCGTCCGTAGACCTGACGGCACTTGACTACAAGAACGTCCACAAGAAATCGCGCGACGCCGCGGGCAAGCTTTCGAAGGGTGTTCAGTCCCTCCTGAAGAAGAACAAGGTGGACTACGTCGAGGGAACGGGAACGTTCAGCGGTCCTCATGAGATTGATGTGGACGGAAAAAAGAAGATCACCGGGAAGAACATCCTCATCGCCACCGGATCCAGATCCAAACAGATTCCCGGTTTCGAGTTTGACGGAAAGAAGATCCTTTCATCCCGGGAAATCCTGGATATTACGACGCTTCCCAAGAAGCTTATCATTCTCGGCGCCGGAGCCATCGGTATGGAATTTGCTTACGTGATGAG
>CAZNRF010000015.1:0-18134 GCA_964575075.1 uncultured Spirochaeta sp.
GCTCCACGAACCGGTACGGCCCGGTTCCCACCGGCTCGCGATCAAAGCCGTCCATACCAACCTCTTCGGTGTAGTCCTTGGGGATGATGCCCGTGGAGGGATTTCCCATGGCCAGAATGAGCGCGGCGTAGGGACTCTTGAGCTCAAACCGAACGGTGTACTCGTCGTCCACGATTACCTCATCGATCTGCTGGAAGAACTCCGCGCTGGGCGAGGCGTTGTCGGGGTCGAGGATCTGCTCGTAGGTGTACTGTACATCCTCTGCCGTGAGCGGCTCGCCGTTGTGAAACACCACGTCGTCCCGCAGAGAGAACGTGTAGGTGAGCCCATCATCGGAGATCTCCCACGACTCGGCGAGGAGTGGCTGGGGATCGCTGGAATCCTCTTTGAGGGACACGAGCGTATCGTAGATATTTCCTGCAAGCGCCTCCGAGTACAGATCGCTGATCATAATCGCGTTGAGATCGGCCGGTTCCTGGGGAATTCCGATTCGCAGTTCCTGCACCTCCTGCTCGGCAGCCGGTTCGCCCGACTCATCCGCTGATGTCTCAGGTGCCTCTTGCCCACCGCCGGCAAACACGCTGGGAATCGCCAGGGTCATCACCATCAGGACGATTACGCCCCATAGGATGTTTTTTCGCATAAACATACCTCCTTCATGCATTTGTTTTAAAACTATCAGATTGACCGAATGTGCGCATACCCTCCGAGAGTTATCGACTTTAGTTGTGTTTACATCTATCATAAGACGATGGCGGTTGCCCCTATGGAAGAGATCGATGTGCGGCCCATGCTTCGTGACAAGAATCCTCGAATCGCAGCTTTGGTGCCACCGGTGGCGCTTCGTGGTTTGGAGCTTGCGGCCCACCAGCGAGAGCTGCGCGCGTTTATTCGGGAGGCTGCCGGCTGTCATGGGTGCGAGTTCGTGGAACGCGCGCTGAAGCGCCTTCACATTACCGTTGCGCTTGACGGCGAGGAGAACCTACCGCCGTCGCCGCACTTCGTGATGTGCGCGAACCACCCCACCGGTGGTATCGATGGGCTGGTGCTCATGCACCTGCTCTGTAGACGGTACGGAGGAGTGCGCGTTCCGGCAAATGATCTGCTCTCTGGGTTATCAGGTCTCTCGGAACTTCTGGTTCCGATCAACAAGTACGGAAGCAATCGGGATCGGGTGGTACGCCTCACGGAAGCGTACGCTGTCCCGCTCCCGCTTCTCGTGTTTCCCGCCGGACGGACGGCGCGTCTGCGCGGGGGAGCTGTGTTTCGTGGCGCGCTCCGGGAGTACCCATGGAACAAAGCGTTTCTCAAGCTCGCCCGTCGGTCGCACCGAACGATTGTTCCCGTAGGGATCTCCGGTCGCAATTCGGCGCGTTTCTACGCGATTTGGAAAATGCGACGTGTTTTTGGCGTCAACCTGAATCTGGAAATGCTGCTTCTCATGGACGAACTCATGAGGCAGCGGGGTAGCACGCGGCGCGTCGTGATCGCCCCGCCGATCGAGCCGGAAGCGCTTCCGGACGACGTGGTTGGGGCGCAGCAGATTCGCTACCTGGTAGAACGCCTTGCAGTGAGTGCGAATGGCGCCGCCGGCAGGGACCGCTTGCGAGAAAAGGAGCGTGTACCATGTCCGTAGACGCGATGGTGCCGGTGGCACCAGCGGTTAACCCTGCAGCGGTTCAAGGTGAGCTCTCGCCGGACAAGCTCCTATGTCGGTTCCGCGATATCGAAATCTATGTGACCACGGCGGCGGAATCTCCCTCGGTAATGACCGAGATCGGTCGCATTCGGGAGCGGGAATACCGGCGGGAAGGTGCCGGCCGAAATCAGCCGATTGATCTGGACGAGTACGATACGGGGCCGACGCCCTATCGGCAGCTGGTGGCATGGGACCCGGTACATCGTGAAATCATCGCCATGTACCGGTACTTTTTCTGCCGTACCGCGGTAGATCGCAGCGATCTCGGGTTGCTCCGTACGGCGCAGCTCTTCTCGTTTTCGCCGGAGTTTGCCGAGCATACCCTCCGTGCCGCGGTGGAGCTCGGCCGATCGGTGGTGAACCGGGAGGCACAGCGCGCGATTCTCGGTCTGTTTGCGGTGTGGGCTGGTCTGGGAGCGATCGTGGTAGAGTATCCGGAGATTCGCTACTTTTTCGGCAACGTGTCGGTATACCGAACGTGGCCGGCAGAGGCGGTGGATCTCCTGATTGCCTATCTCTACGAGCACCATTCCGGCGCCGGGGGCGTGTCGGGGCACCACGCCGTCGCGTATCGATCCCCCGGGATCTCCCGGAACCGACGAGAGCTGTTTTATGGCCAGGCCGCTGGCGACGCGTATCGCCGACTTGAGCACGCCCTCGCCCGCTATCGGTTGGCCCCACCCCCGATTCTGGTCTCGTATCTACGCGCGACCACAGGGCTCAGCGTATATGACACCGTTCGGGATGCGGATTTCGGTGGAGCATATGAGGTGGCCCTCACGGTCTCCACGCGACATCTTACCGAAAAAACACGGCGGAGAATCATCGACGGCTACGAGCCGGTACACCCGAGCGCGCTTGGAGGAGCGGCTTCATGAGTAGCGCGCTCGGGCCGGTGGTGGCGATGCTCATCGGTATCGTGGGGACTTCCGTCATTCATCTTTCCAAGGGTTTTATGCGTCACGGTATCGGTGCCCGGTCCCGGAGTATGTATATCCTTGGCGTCGTCATGAACTTTACGAATCCCCTGTGGGTGATCCTTGCCAACCGCTATGCGCCTACCGTGTTTTATACCTCCATGTACGGGTTGGGTCTGGTGCCGCTGGTGATCTTTTCTCGGGTGGTTCTGAAGGAACATCTGCAACCGCGGCAGTACTCCGGAATCGCGATCATCGTGGGAGGAACGTTGCTCATCGGACTCGGCAATCTGCTGGGAGGCAAGCCGTCATTGTACGGGGTTGACCGGCGATTGGTGGTTACGATCGCGGTGAGTTGGCTCGTGGCGGCGCCGGTGGCGGCGGTGATGCTGCGTCGGCGCACGATACGGCTGCAGGAGTACTTCTTTGGTGTGGCCGCCGGGGGCCTGGCAGCGTTGGAGGCTTTGGTCAAAGGCGTGGCCCAGGCCGGCCCGGTGGCCAGTACCTTTCTGCCCCAGAGCCCAGGGATGTGGTGGCTGTTCGGCGCCAGTTTCCTGGGTGCCGCCGGGGCGTTCGGGATGATTCAGTGGTCATACCTGCGCCACTGTCGCGCCTCCATGATGGGCTCGCTCTATGACGTGGCCTACGTGCTGTTGCCACTGATTCTTACCACGATCCTCGTGGACGAGCCGGTGCTGGGGCGCGAGTCTTTGGGTCTCGGGTGGGTGTGATTCTGACTGCCATCGTGCTCCGACTGGCGATCTTTGTGCTCTTTGGTGGGATCTTCCTGTAGCCAGGATCTACTGCCAGATGTGGTCCATTATCTGTTCTCGCAGCGCTACGAACTCGGGACGCGCCTTGATCTCCCGGCCGCTGTCGGACCTGACGCTCGAAAGATCGATCGGGATCTCGGCGCGAATCTGAGCCGGACGCGGAGTGATGGCGATGCAGCGCGAGGACAGGTACACCGCTTCTTCCACACTGTGCGTTACCAGTACCATCGTGCTTCCAGATTCCTGGTGAATGCGGCGAAGCTCATCCTGAAGATGTTCCCGAGTGAGCGCATCCAGGGCGCCGAAGGGCTCGTCTAGGAGCAGCAGATGCGGCTCGTTCACCAGAGCCCTGGCCAGGGCGACCCGCTGCTGCATGCCACCGGAGAGCTCATACGGCCGCTTATGTCGAAAGTCCTCGAGCCTTACCAGCTTCAGGTACGCCTCAACGCGATCCCGGCGTTCTGCCGCCGGCACGCCCCGCATACGGACGCCAAACTCGACATTACCCTCTACGGTAAGCCACGGAAAGAGTTCCGGATGCTGAAAGACCAGTCCCCGGCGCCAGTCAGCGGTTCGCACCGGGGTCCCCTCATCTAAGACGACTCCGTGGGTGGGCTGTAAGAAGCCGGCGATGAGACGCAGAACAGTGCTCTTCCCGCACCCTGAGGGTCCCACGATACTGACAAACTCCCCGCGGGATATGGAGAGTGAAAGAGACTCGACTGCGGGAACTTCACCGGTGGCGGTGTGGTAGCAAAAGGACACGTTCCGCAGCTCCAGTTCCGGAACTGGAGCTGCGTCTCCCGTGCCCGCGGGATCACTCGGCAAGCACCGCCTCCACGTAGCGCGGCTTGATCGCATCTCGAAAAACCTGCCGGTCCGGGGCCTCCCGAATCGTATCCTGCTCTTCCAGAAAGAGTGCGGTCTCATAGAACACATCCGCCAGACCGCCGGGCGCTTCAGACGTTCCCAAGTACGGGCGTTCCAGCTGCTCCTCGCCGGTGAGGAAGATCAAGGTATCCATCTGCCGGCGCGCCTCGGCGTCGCTAAGGCTGAGTTCGTCTGCGATTGCGGCAGCGGCCCGTTCCGGGTCCGATTTGATCAGATCGATCGCCCACATCTGGTTGCGAATATACTGCGTAACAACCTCCGGGTGGCGTTCGGCAAATCCTCGGTGGACGATACCGATATCGCCGGTAAGAAATCCTTCTTCAGCGATCTGTCTGCTGGAGATCAGCACGTCACCGCCGAGATCCAGCAGGGCGGTAAGGGTGGGTTCCCACACAAATCCCGCATCGATGTCACCTCGCTGCCAGGCGGCACGCATGTCCGCCGGCGCCAGATCGATCACCTCGAGTGAATCGGGTGACACGCCGAACAGCTCTAACGCCACAAGAAGATGGTAATGGGTCGTGGCACCGAACGGCGCCGCCACTCGTTTGCCACGGAGATCCTCCATCGACTCGATTCCGGCTCCGTCGCGAACAACGAGCGCCTCATTGTCCCCGATGATATCGTAAATCCAAATGACATCGGCGGGGACGCCCTGGGCGATGTCCGCCACGGTGGTGGAACTACCCCCCAGGCCGAGGTGCACGCCGCCGGGTGCTATGGCTGTGTTGAGCTCACTGCCGGAGCTGAACTGGACCCACCGAACGGGAACGTCCAGGGTTTCCTCGTGGCGTTGGAGCTCCTTTGCCACCAGTTCTCCGTTGGGAATAGCCTGAAAGCCGATCACGACTTCCTGGAGCGGCCGGTCTTCCCGAGATCCACGGGCAGACACCGGCCCGGAGACGAGGGTCGCCATAAGCGCCATTATGAGGGTGATCGCTCCCGCACCGTTCAGTGTCACTCGTATCGTAAGCAGTCTGTTTTGCTGCGCCATTCCGTCTTCTCCCATTTCCCATTCCGGTGCCTATCCCTGCCCGTGCCAGGGCACCAACAGCCGCTCCAGTAATCCGATGCTGCGGTCCAGGATCCAACCGGTTACTGCCATAACAATAATACCTACGAAGATGATATCGGTGCGGAGGAATCGGCTGGCATCAAGGACCATCCACCCAACTCCCTGTGATGCGGCCACGATTTCCGCTGAGACCAGCGTTGTGTAGGCGAACCCGATGCCGACGCGGAGGCCGGTAAAGATATCCGGCAGACACGAGGGGAAAATCACGTGCGTCATGAGCTGCCGCGGAGAAGCTCCCAGCGCGATGGCGCTGTCTATCCGGCGCTGGTTGAGCGACCGCACTCCGGCCATGGCGCTCAGAAGCAGGGGTGGTACCGCTGCCAGGTAGAGCAGAGCGATCTTAGAGCCCTCACCGATGCCGAGCCATACGATGAGTAGGGTGTAATAGGCCAGTGGCGGTAACGGACGGTACAGTTGTATCAAAGGATCCACGATCTTCCGAACCGTGCTGTGAAAGCCCATGACGATTCCCAACGGAATCGCGGTAATCGCAGCCAGTCCGAACCCACTCAACAGGCGGATCATACTCGTAGAGAGGTGCTCTAACAGCGTGCCGCCGCGGTATCCGGCGATGCTCACATCGCGAAACGCCTCCAGGACACTCGCAGGGGTGGGTACAAAGAGCTCGGGTACCACTTCCAGGGCGGCGATGACCCACCACAGGAGCAGCACCGCGGCTATGCCAAGAAATCTCACAACTCGTTCAAGCTCCAGTCGTACTCGTAGCGGACGCGACCATCGTGTTCACGCAGCCGGCGGGCGGTACTGGAATCGACATAATCTGAGAGGTGCGTGACCACCCCCTCCATGGAATCGCCGAAATCCGCCACGTACCAGTCGTAGATTGAAGAAAGTACCAGTCGATTTCCGGAGAATCTTACGCCGCGATCGTGGTTGGCATAGTCCCGGGCGGATGCTTCGAAGATCTCCTCGTAATTGTCCGCGGTGAGCGGTTGGGGGTAGAGGTTTGGGCATCCGATGCTGGCGCAATTCACGACGTAGTGAATTCGTTCATCCTGCCAAATGGGCCGGATGATGCGGTGCTCAATGTCGTTCAACGTCAGGTCCTCGCCTTCCACCTTCAGAATCGCATCGTCCCACGGGCCCTGACTGAAGACCCCTTCCCCCAGGTCGCGTATCGAATCAAGGGGATAGTTGTCGACGATCAAGTCGACGGTGGCGGCGTTGTACAGGTTGATCCAGTATGCCAACTGCTCGTCTCGGTTGAGGTCTGAGACCTCCGTGGACTGCAGTTGATCCAGATAGTTCTGCAGTCTGCGGCGATCCGCAGCCGATACGTCCCCGTAGCGAACGCGATTGACCCCGGAAGGATGATCGCTGACGAGGTATTCGTCTATGAACGCCCCCCAAGCACTGTGATCGATCTCGGTAGTCGAGTCGGGATTATGTGCTTCCCAGCGGGGCCAGAGCTCCGCCTGCGGTGCCGCTGCAAGCCCTGCGGTGAATAAAACCAACAACCCGATCAAGATCCCGTTACGTTTCATGCGCATAGAATACTACACTGAGAATGTATCTGCAAGTTTTGTCCTTCATAATAGTGTTTTCGCTGCCCAGATCAGTCGTTGTACCACTCCTGCAGCGGTGGCTCCGGCCATCACCCAAAAGAGGATTGCGTACTGGGCTGGGAACAGGAGAAACAAGGCAAAAAAGAGGACCGTCTCCGTTCCTTCCACCACGCCGGAGGGCATCGTGACACTGGTGGCCAAGGGGGCTCTCGCGGTTGCGGCGGCTGCCGTCTGGGCCCCGCGCTTCTCGAGTATGGCCGATAGGTACATCCAGGAGGCCGCGTTCACGTAGAATACCGCCAGGAGCACCACCAGCGGCAGCGCCCCGGCGGTGGCTCCACCGTCGCCGGCGATACCGCTCGCCCCGAGCCATACCCCAATCGGAATCGCGGCGTATACCGTAAAATCCGCCATGATATCGAGGTATCCGCCGAAGTCCGACTGAGTCCCCCGCCGGCGAGCCACGATTCCGTCCAGGCCATCCAGAACGCGGTTAATCGCGAAGAGGCCGATTGACCATCCCCACCATCCCGCTGCGGCGCACACTGCGGTAGCGAGACCGGGAATGAGCGAAATCCCGGTGATTGCACTGGGTGAGAGACCTGCGGGTATCGTGCGCTCCAGCGGGTTCAGGATAGAATCCTTGAATGAACGTCCCATTCGATCCAACATGTGTACGCCTCCAATAGACACGGTACCGATTTTTTGTGATGTTTGCAGGGGCCAATGAAAGGTTACATGCATCTTCACGGAGTTTCACGCCGATTTGGCGATTTCACGGCGCTGGGAGGGATCGATGCCACCCTCTTTGAGGGGGAACTTCTGTCATTCGTTGGCCCCTCCGGTGCAGGAAAAACCACGCTGCTCAAGCTTTTGGCCGGCCTGGACGAGCCCACGGCAGGTAAGATCGAGCGTCGGGACGCGATCACCCGGGACCATCCCGCCATTCTCGTCTTTCAGGATTATCTGCTGTTCCCGCACCTGTCGGTATTTGAAAACGTGGCGTTTGGGTTGCGTTCACGCCGTCGTCACTTGCGATTGACCCGCGGAGAAATCCGAGATCGGGTCTGCCGATATCTCGAGCAGTTGGGGATCCATGATAAAGCCGACGTCTGGCCCGCTCAGCTCTCCGGCGGGCAGAAGCAGCGCGTGGCGTTGGCGCGGGCGCTGGTGATGGAACCGGGCCTGCTGCTCCTGGACGAACCTCTGGCGAATCTCGATAAAAACCTCAAGCGCGAAACGGCGAGGTTTATCCGATCGCTGCAGCAGAAGCTTCAGGTAACCACGGTGATCGTATCCCACGATTTAGAGGAAGCTGGAGAAATATCGGATCGGATCGGGGTCATCATCGATGGGCGTTTGCACCAGCTGGCGCCGTTCAGCGAGGTTCGCCGCAACCCTGCTGATGAGCAGGTAGCCCGACTCTTTCAATCGGTTCCGGAGGTGTTATGAGTGGCGGGAGAATACTGATTTACGCCGCAATAGCCGTGTTGGTTGTGGCGACGGCGCCGGCGGCATGGGCTATGGGATCGGCTGAAGAAGCCTCTGAGGATTTGCGAGCGCTGCCCTTCGCGGAGATCGAAGAGCTGGCCCGCGGTACGGATGTTCGGTTTTACCTGTGGGGCGGGTCCGATACGATCAACCGTTGGATCGATGGATACGTATCGCGGGAGATGGCGGAGCGCTACGATATCGCGGTGGAGCGAATTCCCATGGATGCCTCGGTGTTCGTGAACAAGTTGTTGACGGAAAAACAGGCCGGACGCGAGCGGGGAACGATCGATCTGGTGTGGATCAACGGTGAGAACTTCCGCAACGCCCGGCAGGCGGAGTTACTCTATGGACCGTTCACCGACATGTTACCCAACTTCAGCCGCTACGTGGACCCTGCCACGGTTGCCACCGACGCGGGGTTCCCGGTAGATGGGTACGAGGCTCCGTGGGGCAGGGCACAGTTCAATTTCGATGTAGATACTGCTCGGGCTCCGGACTACCCCACCTCTTTCCGGGAGCTCCTCACCTGGGCGGAGCAGAATCCCGGACGCTTCACCTACCCCCAGCCGCCGGATTTCACCGGCTCGGCGTTTATCCGCCAGGCGTTCTACGCGCTGACCGGCGGGCACGAGCAATACATCGATGGGTTTGACCAGGAGCTGTTCGATGAGAAGGTGCCGGAGTTGTGGGCCTATCTCAACGCGCTTGAGCCGCATCTGTGGCAGGAAGGAGAGAGTTACCCGCGCGATCTGGCGGCGTTAGACACGCTTTTTGAGCGAGGTGAGGTTGACTTCACGATGTCGTTTACGCAGACCAACGCGGCAACGCGCATCACCAACGGCCGCTACCCCGATACGGTTACCTCTTTCATTATGACCGATGGGTCATTGTTCAACACGCACTTTACCGCAATTCCGTTTAATGCACCCAACACCGCCGGCGCGCTCGTACTTGCCAACTTTCTGCTTTCACCGGACGCGCAGCTTTCGAAGAATCGTCTCGAGAACTGGGGAGACTTCACCGTCCTCGCCCTCGATCGCCTGCCTGACGCGGAGCGTGAGCGCTTCGAGAACCTGGACCTTGGGTCGCCCACCGTGGCTCCCACCGATTTCGACCGTTACGGCGTGCCGGAAATTCCCTCGGAGTACTGGGAGGCACTGGAGCGCGGCTGGGATGAGCACGTACGGGTGAGGTGACGTCGTGAGCATCCCGCGGCAATCGCTCCCGCTCAATCCAACGGATCGCCGGCGGATCATCCTCCGCATTATGCCCTTAGCGATATTCTTTGTGCTTACCGTGGGAGTGGGTCTGGCGCATGCGTTCCTCCAGTCGTTGGCGTTGGCGGGTCCGCCGGCGTTCAACTCGCACCACCGGGAGATGGGGATCTGGTACGCGTATCAGGCGCTGTTCATGCGCCCGGAGCTGCTCTCCTCTCTGGTTCATACGTTGTATGTGGCGCTGGTCTCGGCTACCGTATCCGTAGCACTGGGCGCGGTGGGGGCCTACCTGTTGTGGCGTGCCCCCGGGTGGGTGCGGAGCGCCGGCACCGTGTACCGTCTGCCGATCATTCTGCCCCACATCGTAGTGGCCTTCGTGATGATGCTCCTCTGGTCACAGAGCGGCATCATCGCGTCAATCACCCACCATCTGGGAATCACTCCCGAGGGCGAGGGTTTTCCGCGATTGCTGTACTCCTCAAACGGTGGTGGAATTATCCTGGCCTACGTGTATAAGGAGTTTCCGTTTGTGATGCTCCTTTCCATGGGGGTTCTCGACCGCATCCCGCAACGAATGATCACCACAGCCTATATGTTGGGAGCCGGACCCGGGCGGACCTTCTTTCGAGTGGCTCTTCCGCTCATGGCACCCATGCTGAACCAGATCTTCATTATTCTCTTCCTCTATACCCTGGGTGGCTTCGACATTCCCTGGCTCCTGGGCGGCAGTAACCCGCAGATGGTTCCGATGACGGTGTACTCTCTGTACTTTCAAGGATCCCTTTCGGACCGATCCGTCGCCATGGCCGCGCTGAGCCTGATTGCGGCGCTGGCGGTGGTGTTTGTGGTGGTGTATTCTCGGATCGCGCGCCGCCTGGCCGCGTGGGAGCGACCGGTGTGACTGAGGCGGCCTCCAACATCACCCGTCCCACCCGCCGCCGCTCGTGGATTCTTTTTGCTGGAGTACTCCTTTTTATATTCGTGGTGCCCGTGGTGGTACTCGTCATTAACGCAGGGGCGGCGCGCTGGACGTTTCCGGACCTGCTTCCCGCGGCGGCCAGCTCCCGCGGGGTCGATCTGTTGGTGGATAATCGGTGGGACATCGCCCGGTCGATGCTGTCTTCTACCGGATACTCCCTGGCTGCGGTGGTGCTCTCCTTCGTGTTGTCGGTACTACCGGCCAGTGTGTTGGCGCGTTATGAGTTTCGGGGGCGTTTCATGCTGGAAGCGCTGTTTCTCTCGCCGGTGCTGGTGCCGGCGATTACTTACGGTATGGGAATTCACTTTCTCTTTATCCGCGTTGGGCTGGCCGACACGGGAGCAGGGGTGATACTGGTACTCACCGCTGCGGCGTATCCCTACATGCTCCGCTCGTTGATCGCGGGGTTTCAGCAGATCCCGCCGGAAATCGATGCCTGTGCCGCGAATCTGGGGGCCACCCTTCTGCGGCGGTTGGTGGTGGTACATATTCCCCTGCTGGGCCCGGCGATTCTCGCCGGAGGTTCGGTGGTGTTTCTCGTGGCGTTTTCGGAGTATTTCCTCGTCTTTCTCATCGGAGGCGGCTCGGTTGCGTCCTACACGGGCTACCTCTTTCCGTATCTTTCCGGGGGAGATCGGACGCTGGCGTCGATGTTGACGCTGCTCTTTGTGGTGGTGCCGTTGCTGCTCTTTCTGCTCATAGACCGCACCCTTTCCAACTTTTACCGTCGACGGGAGATGTGATTCTGCTCTGGGTTGTTGACAAAGTTAGTCGTGTTTAATAAGAATTAGGCAAGACTAACAATCAGAGGAGTTTTCATGCTTGTTCTATCTGCTACGATCCGTCGCTCACTGGTAGCGGCGTTACTGATAACCGTGGTTTCCGCGGTACCGATCTTTGCCACCGGCCAGGCCGAGGATGATAGCAATGTGGTGCACGTCTATTCGCACCGTCACTACGATACCGACCAGGATCTGTTCCGGCGATTCGAAGAGCTCTCCGGCTACGAGGTCCAGGTAGTTGAGGCCGGGGCGGATGAGCTGATTCAGCGTCTCATCGCGGAAGGCTCCAATTCTCCCGCGGATGTACTGATTACGGTAGACGCTGGACGACTCCACCAGGCAACCTCCGAGGATCTGCTGCAGCCGGTGGAATCCCCCGTGCTCGACTCTCTGGTTCCGGAGTATCTCCGCGGTGCCGACAACGAATGGTACGCCGTGACGATGCGCTCGCGAGTGATCGCCTACCACCGGGATCGGGCCGATGAGTCGAGCCTCTCAACCTATGAAGCGCTGGCGGGTGACGAGTTTCGTGATAACATCGCGATCCGCTCCTCCGGCAACATTTACAATATCTCCCTCATGGCGTCGCTGATCGAGCACCTGGGCGAGGATGCGGCGCGGGATTGGGCCGCCGGCATGACCGAGAACTTTGCACGGCCGCCCCAGGGGGGTGATACGGATCAGCTGCGAGCGGTGGCTGCCGGGGAAGCTGACTACGCGGTGTCGAACACCTACTACATCGGACGCTTACTCGGTTCGAGCGATCCTGCCGATGTTGAGGTGGGTGAGCAGATCGGTGTCTACTTTCCCAACCAACCGGGAGTAGATGGCAGTGATGGCCGGGGTGCCCACATCAACGTGAGCGGTGCCGGTGTAACTCGCTATGCCGACAACCCGGAAGGCGCCCGCGAGCTCATTGAGTTTCTCGCCAGTGATGAGGCGCAGGAGGCATTCGCGCAGGCCAATTTCGAGTATCCAATTCGTGACGGCATCGAGCTTGCCCCGGAGATCGAGCAGTTCGGGGACTTTGTCGCCGATGATCTTCCGCTGTACATCCTTGGTGAAAACCAGCGCCAGGCAACGATGATCTTTGACGAAGTTGGCTGGCCGTGATGTGAGCACCGTCGGAGTGTTCTCATCGCTACGATCTCGTTCCCGCGGCCGCTATCCCCTGTGGATGGCGGCTGCGCTTATTGTGGTGGCGGTGATCGCCACACCGTACATTCCTCTGGTGCTCAGCCTCTTCAGCGGTGGTGGAGAGAGTTGGGAGCACGTCCGCACAACCGTGCTGGGGCGGTACGCCGCCAATACGGTGTTTCTCGTTCTCGGCGCTACCCTGGGGGCTTCAGTTCTCGGTGTCGGAGGAGCGTGGATCCTCGAGCGATATCGACTCCCGCTCCCGCGGGTACTGGAGCTCGCCTTTGTGGCCCCCCTTGCGCTCCCGGTCTACATAGGAACGTTCACGTGGAACGGAATCTTCGCGTTTGGGGGACCCATTTATCGGGCCGTGGGAATCGACGTTCCGTTTGGCGGAATCTGGGCGGCGATCTTCATCCTGGTGATCGGACTGTATCCGTACGTCTATCTCACGACCCGAGCTGCTCTCATGGCGAACTCCCGCGTTCTGTTTGAGGTGGTTGCATCGCTCAGTGGCGGAGTGGAGCGCAGTCGGCGTCGCTACTGGGGGCGATTGTGGAGTGGCGTGATTCCCTCGCTTCGGCCGGCAATCGTGGGAGGTGCCAGTCTGGTGGCAATGGAAACGATGAACGCCTACGCCACACCGGTGTTTCTTGGAGTAGAGACGCTTTCCACGGGGGTATTTCGTACCTGGTTTGGGCTTGGAGACCTTCCCACGGCGACGCTTCTGGCGGCGATTGTGCTGTTGGCGATGCTGACGCTCATAGCTGCCGAGCAGTACGGCCGGGGGCGTCGACGCTACACCACTTCCGGGGGTGCCCCCGGGCGCAAGTTGCAACTCCCCCGGGGGAAAATCGCCGTGGTGATTGCCGTACTCCTGGTACCGGCTCTCCTGGGGTTTTTCATTCCGATGGCTCAGCTCATCTGGTGGACGATTCTTGCCGGTGGTGAAGGGCTCGCGGGCATCGGCGCGACCACGGCGCGCACGATTTCTTTGGCGATCGCCACGACCCTGGTGATTTTGGCAGTGGCGGTACTTCTGAATCTGGTGGCATACCTGCGACCGGGATGGACGATGAACAGCGCACTGCGGATCGCCGGAATCGGATATGCGGTTCCCGGCACCGTAGTGGCGATCGGCGTACTTGCCGTGTTTCAGCAGCTGCGCGTTATCGATGACCGCCTCTTTTTCTTTGGAACGGTGGGCGGTTTGATCTTCGCGTACCTCGCCCGCTATTTGGCGGTGGCGGTGCAACCGATCCAATCGGGATTTGTGCGCCAGCACCGGAGTACCGTGGATGCCGCGCGTTCTTTGGGGAGTGGCCCGGTCCGGGTTCTCACTCGCGTGGTGCTTCCCGTTTTTCGTCCTACACTGGCGGGGGCTGCACTCCTCGTAGCGATCGATGTGATCAAAGACCTGCCGATGACGCTTCTCTTGCGGCCGTTCGATTTTAATACACTCGCCGTACAAGTGTACCGGTTGGCGTCTGATGAACGAATGCCTGAGGCGTCTCCGCGGGCACTCTTGCTGGTTGCTGTGGGAATCCTTACTATGTGGGTCATAATGAGTCCATCAAAGCGGACGGCGGAGGATAGCTGATACATGTTACAACTGCGGGAGCTCACACGAACCTTTCCCGGTATGGATCATCCCGCCGTGGATGCCCTCGATCTCGAGATAGCCACGGGGGAGGTGGTGGCGCTGGCGGGTGCGAGCGGCTCTGGAAAAACCACGACGCTCCGGTTGATTGCGGGCTTTGATCGGCCCGACGACGGGCGGGTTTCCGTGCATAACACGCTGGTGGCCGGGCCGGATCGCTTTGTTCCGCCGGAGCGCCGCAGCGTGGGAGTGGTGTTTCAGGATTTTGCGCTCTTTCCGCATCTTACCGTGGAGCGCAACGTCGCCTTCGGTATTTCCAACCTGAAGGGCCGGGAGCAACGGCGGCGTGTGGAGGAGCTACTGGAGCTGGCAGGTATTCCTGACCTGGCCGCCCGCTATCCGCATGAGATTTCCGGCGGTCAGCAGCAGCGGGTTGCTTTGGCGCGGGCGCTGGCACCGCGGCCGGATGTGATTCTCTTGGATGAACCGTTCAGCAATTTGGATCATACCTGCACGCATCGTCTGCTGGCAGAGACGCGACATCTACTCAAAGCTGGTGGGAGTACCGCTATCGTTGTGACCCATGACCGGTACGAGGCGTTCACCCTATCCGACCGAATTGCCGTGCTCCAAGACGGCCGGTTGGAGCAGTGCGGCACCGCCGAAGAGATTTACGCGCAGCCCGCTACTCGTCACGTGGCGGAGTTTGCCGGTAGCGCCTCGTTTTTGCCGGTTTGGCACGGTGGGGCAGACACGGAATGGACCTGCCCCCTGGGCCCCGTCCCGGATGATGTGGCGGTGGTTCCTGCACAGGGTGGCGGCCACCTCGCGGTGGTGCGTCCGCACCAGCTCAATGTAACCTGCGGGCCCTGCTCCCTCGGCGAGCACAATGCCACCATTTTGGATGTGCATTTTCTGGGAGCGGTTCTTGCGGTGCGGTTAAAAGTTACCTGGGACAGCGGCTTCGAGGAAGTGTTGATTCACGTGAACGGTCCCATGGAAGGGTTGAGCGCCGGAAGCCCGGCCCGCGTGGATTGGGTACCACGGCCGATGGCGGCCGCCCCAGGAGGGCGGCCCGTGACTTACGAGTCCAGCGTAGCCAGGTAAGCGTTCAGCGCTGCCAGGGCCTCTGCTTCCTCTTCCCGGGCGTCCTCGAGATCACTTCTGATAAAGCGCAAGTCGTTCTCCTGGCTTTCGAGTTGAGAAACATATCGGCGGTACAGCTCCGAATTGCGGTCCAGGTTCTCCATGTTGCCGCGGATTCGCTCCTGATCGCGAAATATCTCATCCCGGCGCGCCTCCAGTTCCCGTCTTTCACTACGGAATGTGGTCAATTGCTCCCGCAACTCCAGGATATTCTGAAGAATCCGGCGCACCCGCGGCGCGAGGAGCCGATTGCTACTGAACTCTACTAACAGTTCCGGGTCCATCTCGGTTAACGTATATCGCTGTTCCAGGATGCGCTCTTCAACGACGGTAGTGGTGGGGGATGCCACGGTAATCACCGCGGTATCAGTGGTGGTTTCCCGTGGCTGGGGAGAGACGACATCCCATCCTCTCCGGCGGGGATGGGAAAGGCGAACCGAGGGAAGGTCGCGGGATGACGAGCCACTGCTGCGGGCCCCTCGTTGCGCGGTGGCGCCGGTGCCGGCTTCTCCGTCGCGTTCAAGGGAGTAGCGCGTCTCCAGTCGTTCCCGCCGCTCCGCGACCAGCGTCCCCGCGGCGATGCGTATCGTGCGGAGCTCCTGGGGAGACTGATCCTGTTCCCGAGTGATACGCAGCTCCAGATCGCGGGCATACGGAACCGTTCGCTCAGCGCCGGCAGGAGTCACCGGCAGCACGGCATCACCCACGTAGCGATCACCGTCGTACAATGTCAGGGGGCCCTCGGGTAAGCGAGTATCTACCTCGTTTTCGAAGGCAAATGCCAGACGGGGATGGGCCTCGTCCCGCAATGGATCGAAGCTGCGGACCAGCTCAGCGGAGAATCGTCCATTCACGATGGGAATCATCGCCGATTGTCCCCGCCGCAAAGTCACCGGCTCGGAAACGGTAAATCCGACACCGGAAACGCGTTGCTCCGTGGTTGTCCGCTCGAAGGCCATGCTCCGCATCGGCCCCGGCATCGATTCCGCGGCGTACTCCGGCGCTCCGCCGTCACCGGTGCGCTCAACATAGCGCGGAGGATATACATCGAAAAACGCCGTGTCCGGGGCTGAGGAGACGAGCTGCACGGTGGTCTCCTGCCAATCCACGGGACTGGTGTTATCAACATGCGCCCAACCCTGAAACGCTACCTCCCCCTCTTCCAGTACTGCGCGGTAGGTGGTTTTCCAGACCGGCATTTCCAGGAGGTAGCGGATGCCAATTCGCCGCTCCCCGCTGCCGCGAAGTTGAATCTCCAATGTGCGGTTTTGAGCGCTTCCGGCGAAGTCCGCCAGGAGCTCCAGTGCGCGGGAAATGTCGTCGCTGATCTCCTCGTCGTTCACTGAGATATCAGCGATGTCGGAAATCGGCAGGTGTTGCAGTGACTGCCCGGTTGCCAGGACGACTGAGCCCGTCCGACCGTGCGCGCGGCCTTCATCGGCTCCGCCGGCAACCGCCGTTACACGCCCGGAGAATCGTTCGCCGGATACCGTGCGTCCGGACACCTCAAATCCCCGAACCTGTCGTAGCAGGTCCGCCAGAGTGCTGACACCGGACAGGTCAATTCGAAACCTGCGCAACTGGTCCTGCAGCGGTTCTCCCGCAGCGTAGTCCACCTGATAGGGGGTACCGCCGTCGGCGTCGAGAATAGTGAGCGAACGCAGAACATCACTCATCTGGTCTCGCGGAATCGTGAGCCGAACGACTTCGTCGTCCTCGACGGTGGTCTCATGAAAGAACTCGCCCACACCGCTCGTGAAGATAGACACGCGGGTCAGGGGAGGTGCGGGGGAGGAATCACCTTCAGGGGATGCGGTCTGTGCGGGTGCAGACCATGCCCCGACGAAAACCATGGTTGTAAGAGCTCCCAGCGACAGGAGGCGGCGGATACTCGATCGGTTCTGCATACCTGCGATTGTATCACTTGTTTGGTGAATGACACGATCCGCTTTCGGAGTTGTTTCGCGGTGGTCTTCCGCACCGAAGTTCCATTACACTTCCCAGCATGCACCCTCATGGGCCCACCGCACATCTTGCCGGAGTTCTCCTGCTTGGTCTTCCGATACCCGGAATGGCCCTGCCGTTCTCTGAAGTGTTGCGGGAGCTCCATCTCTGGCTGACGCACAACAACGTTGTGTATACCGTTGTTGGTGGCGTTGCCGTGGTTCGGCACGGCTCTTCCCGCACCACCGGGGATATCGATCTGCTGGTGAGACCACACGAGTGGACCCGGCTCCGGAAATCGGCAGGCGTCCAGTTCCAGGTTGGCCCGGACTGGGCGGTCCACAATGATTCCGGCACTCCCATCGATGTGCTGTATGCCGGTGACGACTGGGATTTGCCGTTCCTCCTTCCGGATCCGGAACGCGTTCGACAGTGGGATTCTGCCGTGGGCGCCTGGTTTATGACGCCCGTGGCGCTCCTGGAGTTGAAAGCCGCAGTCTATCTTTCCAAGCGGGCGGAGTATGGGGAGGCGACGGCGGCGCATGATCTCGCCGATGTGGCGGCACTCCTCTCGCAAAACCCTGGGCTCGGAGCAGCCCCGGTGCTGGAATCGCTGCATCCCTCGGTGCGGGACGTGATTCGTACCACGCTGCAAGAAGTAGAGCGCTACCGACGGAAGCGTCCGAGACGCCGGTCCGACGGGAACCCGGAGTGATCACCTTCGCAGTCCGAATTGGTGAGAGGACGGTGCGGGTACTCGGGTGTTTGTGCCGATGCTCACCGGGGCGTTGCGCGGAGGGAACTATGTTTCGATTCGAACGAACCCGTTCCGAGGCTGAGGCGCGGCAGACCACGCCGACCGGGCGCGGTTGCGAAGCTCGCGATCGACAGAATCGGAGATATTGCGCCATGGGAATCACCTGCTGCCTGCAATGTATTCACTACCTGTAGGCA
>CAZNRF010000016.1:0-18129 GCA_964575075.1 uncultured Spirochaeta sp.
GGTGACGCTTGCCGAGGTTATGATCGCTATCCTGGAGGGGAAGGTCTCGTATGCTGGTGCTGATGATGCCCAACTACCGGCGCTTACCAAGGTGCCCGTTTTGGTGGCCGCGTATTCCGATGATCCTGAACTGGAAGGCATGGTAGAAGCGGCGGTTCGCGTCACCAACAACAACGATAAGGCGGTGGACTGGGCGCTATTTCTGACTCGCGTCCTGAAGTGGTCACTGCAGGAGGACGCCACAATCGCGGATCTGGAAACTCAGGTCAGGGCGATCCTGGATCGCAGTCCCGATCACGTGGTCACCGCGATGGAAGGAGTACTCAAGCGCCGCGGCGAGGATCCAAAGGCGGTAACGATGAAGGTTGGGCCTGCCTGTGAACTGAACACAGGGGTTCCTGTGGCGATTCACAATCTACTCACCGCTGAGAGCTATACCGCTGCGGTGCGCCGCAACATCCTGGCCTGCGGCGATAGTTGCGGCCGCGCTATGGTGGTGGGAAGTCTGGCCGGGGCACTCTTCGCCGGTGATGCCGAGGCGGGAATTCCCGAAGAATGGATCGGTCGGCTCACACAGGGAGACGAGCTGGTCGAGCGTACCGGGCAGATCGTTCCATAACCTATTCGTCCTGGCGTTGGCAGGCGGGGCAGAAATGGGTGGATCGCTGAGCCACGATGATTCGTTCGATCTTCGTGCCGCAACGACGGCAGGGCGTCCCGGTACGCTGAAACACCCGGAGGTCCTCCTGGTTGTGGGCCTGTACGTCCTTTCCGGGGAAGATGAAGTTTGAGGTGCCGGTCCCAAGGCTGGTGCCCAGATTCTCTATTCCTCGGGTAAGGACAGCCGGTATTGCCGCCGCCAGGGCGTCTATCTCTGAGGATGAGAGGGAACCCGCCGGTCGGCCCGGATGCAGACGTGCCTCCCACAACGCCTCGTCGGTGTAGATGTTCCCCATTCCGGCGATAACCGTCTGATCCAAAAGCAGCGCCTTCAGGCGGCGTGTTCGCCCGGTGAGGACCGCGGCCAGAGACACAGGCCCAAACTGCGGAGACAGCGGCTCGATCCCGAGGTGAGAGACCGAGAGCTCGGGATCGACGGTAAACGTCATGCGCCCAAACTTTCGAGGCACGTGGAATCGCAGCTCCCTCGATCCCGTAGGATCGGTCAGAAGCGCCACAACGCGTTCGTATCCGCTGCGGGGAGCATCAACATCCGAGACGTACAAGCGTCCACTCATCCGCAGATGCACCAGAATCGCCGCCTCGGAATCAAGCTCCAGGATGATAAACTTGCCGCGTCGGCGCACCCCGGTGATGGTGCGGCCGCTCACGGCGGCCACAAATGCCTCCGCATTTCCCCCTACGGTACGCTCCCAGAACACATCCACGGCGGTGATCTTCATTCCCAGGATACCGCCTGCCTTGAGGTCTTCAATCGTCGTATGGACTTCCGGCAGCTCGGGCATATCCGTGGGGTCTCCCGTCACTCAAACACATGCTCAAACCAGAACCGCCGGATCCGCTCGAGCGTTCCGTCTTCGCGAATCTCGGCCAACGCCGCATCGATCATATCCCGGAGTTCCGGTTGATCCCGGCGAATCGCAAACGCGTACTCCTCAGTGGCGTAGGGTGGGCCGGTGACGGCAAGCTCATCCGCGTACCGCTCATTTCCCAGGACGAAGTACTCCACGATCGCAACATCTGCAACAATCGCCGCCAATCGGCCCGTGGCCAGGTCCTCCACGGCAAGACCCAGATCGTCGTAGGTTCGCACCTGGACGCCGGGTGTCTCTGCAACCAACTGTGAGCCGGTCGTAGCAATCTGAGCACCCACCGACCGACCGGCAAGCTCCGTAAGCTGCTGAATCCCATGATCCTCCCGCCGAACAACGATATGCTGGGCCGCTTCAAAATACGGTTGAGAGAAGAGCATCGCCTTCTTCCGTTCCTCTAAGAGCGTTACCGAAGAGGCGATCATGTCATACCGCCCCGCTGCGAGACCTGCGAAGATTCCGTCCCAAGCCACCGTCTCAAACACCGGGCGAAAGCCCGCCCGAAGTCCGATCTCCCGAAGCAGATCGATATCAAACCCGACCAGTTGCCGGTCCCGATTCAGGTACTCCATCGGAGGCCAGGTACTATCGGTGGCAACCGATACGTCCGGAAGCTCCTCAAACCGCTGATACTCTGCGGCGGACCAATTCAACGCGCTTTGTCCCGCCGCCGGATATATACAGATGGCGAGGAGTGCCACCACTATTGTCGTGCTCTGCAACCTACTCATACGGAGATACGGTACCATGTTCACCGAATCGGTAGCTACAACGGTCGTTTCTTACTACCTTGTGACTCTATGAAATCTGAACATGCCTTAGGGACCACACCGATCGTTCCGTTGCTGGCGCGGATGGCGATTCCCGCCACCGTGGCGATGGGAACCACAGCGCTTTACAATTTAGTAGACACGATATTTATCGGCCGCTGGGTGGGCACCCTGGGCATCGCCGGGGTGAGCATCGCCTTCCCCGTACAGATTGTCATTCTGTCGATCGCGCTGCTCATTGGCTTGGGTACCGCTTCGGTGGTAAGTCGGGCGCTGGGCGCGGATGATCCCGAGCGGGCGGCGCGGGTGGTCGGAAGCGCTGCAGTGATGATTCTAGTGCTCTCGGCGATCATCAGCGTAGCCGGGGTCATCTTCCTGGAACCGATCATGACCCTCTTCGGTGCAACCCGTGCCGTGGCGCCGTATACCCGCGAATATCTGACGATTATCATACCGGGCTCGGTGTTTGTGGCCGGATCGATCGCCGCAACTCATATCGTCCGCAGTGAAGGAGCCGCTCGGTATTCCATGCGGATCATGCTCCTGGGCGCCGGCCTCAATATTATTCTCGATCCGATATTCATCCGCGTATTGGATATGGGAGTGCGCGGTGCGGCTATCGCCACCGTCCTGGCTCAGGCGTCTGCAGCGTTCTACGGGCTGGCGTTCTTTCTCCGTGGTAAAAGCTCGATTCCGCTCCATCTTCACCACCTCCGGCTCTATCCCCGGGAGCTTGGTCAATCGATTTCGATCGGCTTCCCCGCGTTTGTGCGGCAGGTCTCTCAAAGTATCATTATCGTACTGATTAACAACGTTCTTGCCGGGTACGGTGATACCTCGATCGCGGCGTTCGGTCTCGTGCATCGGGTCATGATCTTCAGCCTTCTGCCGTTGCTCGGTATCGGCCAGGGCTTTCAGCCGATCGTAGGATTCAACTATGGGGCCCGGCAGTTTGACCGCGTTCGCGAGGCGGTACAAGTTACGCGTCGTGTGGCGTTCGGGGTTGCCCTGGTTCCGTTCATCGCGGTAATGGCGTTTGCCCCCGGAATTGCCGCGGTCTTTACCGCCGATCCGGAACTGATCGCTATTGGGTCCCGGGCGCTGAGAATCGCGCTTCTCATCATCCCCTTGGTGGCCCTGCAGGTGGTAGGATCGATTTTCTTTCAAGCGATTGGCAAGGCGATTCCCGCGCTCTTTCTCTCTTTGTCGCGGCAGATCATCTTTCTTATCCCGGCAGTACTGATTCTTCCCAATATCTGGGGTCGCACAGGGGTGTGGCTTGCGTTTCCCGTGGCAGACATGCTGGCGGTGGTGGTAACGGTAGTCTGGTTGCATCACCAACTCGTGCACTTGGAGGCCGATGCGGGCACCACCGGCGGTACCGGTTCAATATCTGCCGCCCCCGCGAAAAGCCCGACATGACATCTCACCGACGTTGACCGGCAGTACCGGCGGTGGTAGATTGAGGCCACATTCATGCTGGTTCCGGCGTTCGCTTCACCGCTGTGGCCGCGTCTTGTGGTGGCCCTATCCGTCCTTCTCATCGCACGATTCGCGAGAGTCATTACGCGCCGGCGGGACGTGCGGCCGTTCACGGCTGCCGCACTCGTTCTCGTAATCCGTGACATCGCCGCTGTTTCCCTTGGCCCTCAGAACCCGTGGCTCCTGCCGTATCTGCGCGTTGCCGGAGAGACCGTGGCGTATCTGCTGTTTCTCTTCTGGACCGGAAGATTTCGTATCAGCAATCGCTCGTATTCTGCAGCCCTTGCAGTAAGCCTCGGGGGCTGGGCCATTGTTGTTGGAGATGCCGTCTGGGGGTCGGGCTCAGCCGGGCGCGTGGCGCTGTACTTTCTCCCGCCGGTGCTATTTCTGATCTCCTTTGCGGCCATTCTCCGGGTCGACCGCTTTGTGTTTTCCCGGGGCTACCAGATCGAGGATCTGAAACCGTGGATGCAGCTGATGCTCGTGGTACAGGCGCTGTTGTATGCGGTGGTTCCCCTGAGCTCAGGAATTTTCGAGCCGGTTGTGGCGATCTTTCCGATGATGCCCCTGCTGGCTACTCCACTGTTTCTGATCGACCTATCGATGAGGGAAGAGCGAGTACGGATCCGTAGCCTCCAGGAGAATGCCCGGTCAATCTTTGATTTTTTGGCCGGTGTCGGTCAGTCGCTGGGTAGTGAGCGTGATCCGGAGAACATATTGCATTCCGCGATCGAGACGATGAGCTCAGCGACAGAAGCCGACGCTGCCGTAGCCGTTCTGGTGGATAGCGGGAAGGCCCGGGTGTCATCAGTGGTGGGGCTTTTCCCGCCTCCGGTTCCCGTACCAGATATCATTAAGTCCAAGCAGGGTGCGCTACGTGAGTTCGTGATGAGTCTGACGATCGGACCGGATTTTCCGCTGTGGGGTACTACCCTCCAGAGGGGTGCTGCCGTTCATATTCCTGAGGCCCGGGATGACCCTGCTCTCGCCGGTCATGCCGCTGATCGCGTGCTGCGCCTATGATCGGTGCTGGTCCTGCCGCTCAAGGTGCGTGGTACCATATTGGGGCTGCTCAGTGTTGTGAGACGCGGCGATTCCCGTCCATTCAGCTCTGCAGAGTTTGACCACGCTCGGACAATGACCAATTTCGTGGCGGTCACCCTTGATAACTACTATACCTATCGTATTCAACGGGACGTCGAGATCGCAGCGGATATTCAGAGACGGCTCCAGGCGCCACCGGCGGGCTCCGTCGGCGGCATAGAGTTTTCCGGCGTAAGCAGACCGGTCCGGGGTATGAGTGGTGACTATTACGATGTGATTCCGATCGATGGGCATCGCACGATGGTGGTTATTTGCGATGTGTCGGGCAAAGGAGTGCCGGCCGCGCTCGTTATGGTGATGGTCCGCACCATCGCCCACCTGGCTTTAGGGTACACCGACGACGCCGGGGAAATACTCCACATGATCAATCAAGGTGTGAGTGGAGCGGTGGAACTGGACCGCTTTGCCACCGCCGGGGTAGTGGTGTTTGATACCGCTTCACAGCGAATGTCATATGCGAACGCCGCCCACCATCCTGCGCTGCTCCTGAGCCAGGAAACGGATCAGCTGGAGGCGGTAGACGCCGAAGGATTGCCCATCGGAATCGAGCAAACGGGTGAGTACCGGTCCCGGTCAGTCGCTTTCCCCGTGGGAACAACCGTTGTGCTGTTCACCGATGGTGTAGTGGAAGCGTTCAATCCCGAGGGAGAAGAGTTTGGAGACCAGCGGCTTCATGATGCGATTCAGGACACGCGCCGTAATCTGAATGACCGCTGGAGCAGCGATCATCTGCTCCAAGGGGTCATGTCACGTCTGGATAGCTTTGTTGCCGGGGCCCCACAACACGACGACATCACGATGCTGGTCTGTTCTTCCCAGGGAGAGGATCGGGAGTCACCGCCGACACGTTAGCTGCGGTGAATAATCGTGAGCATGTACAGCTTCAAGTAGTTCTCAAACGCCTTTCGCCTTCGGATGCGGTCGAACGCGGAGTTTTGGGCGATCCGCCGCGCGGGCTCGGTGATGCGGGCGGAATCAGTCACCTGCAACGTTCGGGGGACCCGCAGACGGCGCACCGTATCGCGGCACAGCGCGTTTACATCCTCTACATGGTTTTCCGCTGCCACCGGATCGATCAGGGGATTCCACTGGTTGCGCAGTTTTTTCAACTTCTGGTCCGCCGTTTCACCCGCATCAAGATACTCCCGCTGCATGAGCTCAATCGATTCCTTGAACTTTTTCTGTTTTGCCTGACGTAGCTTTTCCGAATCCTCCGCCTTGGGGGGTGGGGGACTACTGGTACTCTCAGCAGATGAACGGCGAGAGCCGGGGCCGTCCGACAGGGAGAACATGTTCCGAAACATCCGTACGATACCCCGCACGATCGGTATGAGCATCCAGAATGGCAGTCTCAGACGCGCTTCTCGGTAGATATCGGATCGGGCAATCTTGAGGATGTCTTCCCAGGAGCGAATCTTCTTTTCGTTGGTGTCGATGAGGGCCATCGCTGCTTGCCCCTGCCCCGACGGCAACTCCTGTCCATCGATCACCAGAAACAGCGTCTGAAACTGGGCCAAACCGAAGAGGATATGAAACTCATCTCTGACGCGGTTGGAGAGTACTTTGCTGAACGCCGCGTCTTCAAAAACCCACGGTTCGTCTCGTTCCTCAACCAGCACATTGTAGGCATCATTGATCAACTCACGGCGAACAACCGGTGCCGCAGCCTTAACCAATCGCAACAGCAGAGGAACATACTGGGCGGAATGAATCATGAGACCATTCTGCTGCGGCGTGTTTACCGTTACCAGCTCGGATATGCGATCCTCGCTGGGCCGTCGTAGCATCTCCTCGAGCCATCGATTGATCTCTTCTCGGGAGACTCGCTTGGTGAGCAGTACCCCACGGTCATCGGTGAGGTTGTAGACGTCCTGGACGGTAAACGAAAACGGGGGCTTCTGGAGTGCCGTCGTGAGCAGGTTGTGAGCTTCTTCTCGGGATCGGTCTTCCTGATGCAGCCCCTTATAGTACACCGCATAGTAGCCAAGCAGATACGCCGCCTGACAGAACCCGTGTTCGGATTCGAGCTTATCTACTTTCTCCTGAAAATCCTTGATGATCAGCGATGAAAGCTGCGTCCAGAAGTGAAATTGAAACTCGTTGGGATCCGTAACCGTCTTCACCGCGTCATCAGGCCGCGTTTGCGTTGTTTCAATGATCTCATGGACCAGCATCTCCCGGTTTCGGAATACCGATCGGAGCTTGGTCTCCATATAGCTGCCGTTCCGTTCGGTTCGCAGATAATCGCGCAGGCGATTCATAACAAGCGGCAGCATTTCATCCTTGAGGAGTTTTACCGTAGTAACGACATCACGGATGTTGCCGGGAAAGCGAAGCAGCAGGATCTGACCCGGTTTCTCGTCAGGGGACTGGAGAAAGTGCATCAGATTGTCCGCTACATCCACCGTTTTCAGGAGTGCGGTTGGAATCGTGATATCCAGGTTCTCCTCAGCCGGAAAGGGGAGATCCTTGTCGTCCTGCATCTTGCGGTACCATCGCGCCACTTCAGCCGCATAGAACGCGAGATAATACACGGTGGTGATCGCCTCGGTACCGTTGCGCTCGAGTTGTACCGCCTGAGTCTTTTCCAACTCGGTGAGTCCGGCAATGATGTGCTCGTTTCGATCTTCGGCGATCAATGGAGCAAACTCCGGTTGCTCCGTGGCAAAACGCTTTCCAAAGCGCACCGCAAACTGCGAGAGGGAGTCCATGGTGACGTGGGGTGACCCGTTCCGGCGAACGTACGCGTGGAGCAGTTTCTGGATGTTCTGGGCCGATACCATGGATACCTTCGGGGCAATTGTATGTTCTGGAGTGCAGTGAGGCAAGATGGAAATTGACAGTGCTTCGCAGACAACACTACACTCCACATATGAGAAAAAGGTTTACTCTGATTGCTGCCGGACTCACTCTGGTGCTTGTGATCCTGGGAGGGTGCACGACCCCGGCGGAGACCACGCCACCCGACGACACGACTCCGGCCCCGGAGCAGCCCTCGGAACCGGAACCGGAGCCCGAACCGGAACCGGAACCGGAGCCCGAGCCGGAACCCGAACCGGAGCCCGAGCCGGAACCTGAGCCGGAACCTGAGTCCGATAGCCCTCACGATATTGCCGTTTCAGAAGAGCTCTACGATCAGACCTTTACTGAAGTTGAGCAGACGATCGAGGAGCTGAACGAGATCATATCCGATCGCGACTACGCAGCGTGGCAAGACTATCTCACCGATACGTATCGAAGAACGTATTCCGATCCCGACGTGTTGGCCACTAGTTCTCAAAGTGGCGTGCTGGAGCGGAACAACATCGAGCTCGAGTCGCTGGAAGACTATTTTAACTTCGTGGTAGTGCCGAGCAGAGCAAATGCGCGCCTGGACGATCTGGTGTTTGTGGATGAGCAAACGGTGGAGGCGATAATGGAGGTCCGGGGAGAACGGTACCTTCTGTATCTGCTGAAAAAAGTCGATAATCAATGGAAGATCGATACGTTTTAGGATATAGTCAGGACGAAATGAGGTACCGACGATGAGAATACCAACTCCCCTTTTACTCATAGCCAGCCTGTTGTTGATTCCAGCAGGACTGGTCGCACAGGACGGCGAGGATTCAGACGATCCGGAAGCTACTGCGCGGACAATTGAAGAGCTCTATCTGAGTCAGGACCTGGAACTGCAGATCATGCGCAGTCAGGCCCGGGCGAACGATCGAGAGATGAAAGAGCTCGCGCTACGAAGCATCCGCGACATGGTGGAAAGTGGAGAGACCCCGGACGGGGTGTACGTGATTCTCGAGTCGCTGGCCGCCGAGGGCGTAGGCCGGCAAGTGCGGTCCAACGGATCAGTTGTCAATAATTTCCCTGAGATCCGTCGTCAGGCTGCCGAACTACTGGGGCAAGTCGGCGGAGAGGAAGCGAAGGACACCCTCGTAACGATTCTACGGGATGATCCTGAAACGATGGTTCTGGCGGAAGCAGCGTATGCCCTCGGCCAAATCGGGTTGAACGAGAACAACGAGGTATCCGACCACATGGTACAGGCGCTTCTCCGCGAGAATTCGCGTTCCACTCCTGACAATAACCTCGCATTTTCGCTGATTCTCTCTTTGGAGCGTTTGTCGGCACAGAATGGCGGCCTTGCTGATCCGGAGGTACTCAACGTCCTGTTGGAGACCGCCTCCAGTCCGTATATTCGAACGGTCCGACGCCGGGCGGTGGAGGCGATCGTTAACATGCGCGAGCACGGTGGGTGATCCGGCGGCACGATGATCTTGTCGGGCTCACCCGACGCCTCCGGCAAAGATGAGATATGTTTCGCACGCTCCTTGTTCTCCGTCACGTTATCAAGTATGGGGCGCTGCTCCTGCTGCTGGCGGTCTTTCTGGCGCACAGTATCGTCAGAAGCGCCGCCGATGGAAAAGTGTATTCCCAGGCAGAAGAGGTGCCGGCGGCTTCGGCGGCGCTCGTGTTGGGAACGAGCCGGTATAGCCGTAGCGGTGCCCCCAACCGATTCTTCATTGCGCGAATGGACGCCGCTGCTGAGCTGCTATCGGAAGGCCGGGTGGAGGTTCTGGTTGTCAGCGGCGACAACGCCCATAGCAGCTATAATGAACCGGCGGCCATGGCCGATGCCCTGCAGGAGAGAGGCGTACCGGCCGAGAGAATCGTGCCGGATTATGCGGGGTTTCGGACGCTGGACTCGGTGGTGCGGATGAACCGCGTATTCCAGCAAGAGCGCTTCATTGTTGTATCCCAACGTTTCCACGTAGAACGTGCGATCTTCATCGCCTCCGCGTATGGTATCGACGCCCACGGCTATGCTGCTGATGATGCCACCGGGATGGCTCAACTCAACGTGAGGCTTCGGGAGTATGCGGCTCGGGTGCAGGCGCTGCTCGATATCTACATCTTCGACACGGAGCCGCGCTTTCTCGGTCCGCCCCTTCCCATTGAGTTTCCGATCTCTTCTCCTTTACAATCGCCGCTATGAGACCTGCCGTCGAGCTCCCGTATGGTGAGGAGATGTACCGCCTGAGACCCACAAAGATCGTCGCTCTTGGGCTGAATTATCGCGAACATATCAAGGAAAGCGTTACCGTTCAAAGCGGCGGATTCGATCCCGTTGCCCCGGAAGAACCGGTGCTCTTCTCCAAGCTTGCCAGTTCTATGATCGGCTCCGGGGAGGATGTGGTTCTGCCGCATATTCTGAAAGATTATCAGTTCGCCGATGAGCGCACCGACTATGAAGGCGAGATCGCCGTGATAATCGGGCGGGAAGGACGAGACATTCCCGCTGGATCAGCCTGGGACTTTGTCATGGGGATCACCGCGGCGAATGACGTGAGTCAGCGGAACATCCAGAAGGGAGACCGGTCCGGTTGGTTTCGAGGAAAATCGTTTGACACGTTTCTTCCGATTGGCCCCAGGATCGTGCCACCCTCCGGGTTCAGTGACATTGAGCGGATCGGAATTGAGACGCGGCTCAACGGATCGGTGGTGCAATCGGGCAATTCCGAGGAGATGGTGTTTTCTATCGCTGAAACGATTGCCTACGTATCGAGAAACTTTACGCTCCATCCCGGGGACATTATTCTCACCGGCACGCCCTCCGGTGTAGGTCCGATATCTCATGGGGACACAATAGAAGTGCAGGTTGAGCAGGTAGGAACCTTGCGAAACACGGTGAGAGACCCCCGGCATTCATGAGCGTCACGGACAACGCCTTTTATCGAACCCTGGGACTCCCGGAGCTGCGGGTACATCACGCCACAAACCACTTCGACTTCACTCGCCAGGGGAGAAGAATTCTGGTGGTCGGGCCAATGGGATCCGGTAAGACCGCGTTCGCTGCCCAGATCTGGCGGGATTCTAAAGTAGCTCGGGAAAAAGATACCGATATTCCGGGATGCCGCACCACAGATGGGGCGGATCTCAGAAACGTATTCTTTGTGCGTTCCCGGTTGGACTCCCGCCGCTTTGCCGACTATCCCCAGGACGCGTTGGCGTATCGTGGAGGGTACGAGAAGCTGGGGCCGGCAATCGCCGAAATTTCATCCTCCTTTGAATTGGAGGAGCTTATTCAGGCTCATCCTGAAGTGGGTACCTGGGTCGTGGATGAAGCATCATTTTATGATGAGCGAATCGCGTACGTGATACAGCGCTTATCCGTGGCGCGTGGATTGGTGTTCGTGTTTCCTACGCTGATCCTCAACTTTCGCAATGCCGTCTTTAACACCACCGCCCAGTTGCTGCTGGAGATCACCACCGATGTCTTTCCGCTTACCGCGTACTGTGAACACCCCTCATGTCTGAGCGATTCGAGCCACACCTATCGTTACTATCTGGTAGATGGAGACGAGTGCCCCGCCATGTACTTTGATCCGCTGATCATCATCGGTGGTGACCGAATGGTAGAAGATGGCCGTGAGCCAAACTACGCCAGCCGATGTACACGGCACCATCTCCTTCCAGGAAAAGAGTACACCTATCTCATCCTGAAACCGCTGGCGGAGGCTGCCGTAGGCGGTGATGTCACTCCTTTGGAGAATGAACTGGCAGATCTCAAGAATCGGCCCATGCAGTCGCAGCTGGGGGAGTCGATTCAACGGGCGTTTCCGGGAGAATCGGAGGAACACCGCCTTGGTCGCAATGCGCTGAGAGTTCCGTGTCTGGCGGAGCGCGCGCTTTCGTATCTCTTTACCGAACAAAATATTATCAGTGAGCTCACGCTTCGCCGGTTGGTTCGGCGCCTGCAGCTGGATACTGATTTCTTGAGTCGCAGACTGACCGATAATCGGCGGCCCGTTGACTTTTCTCAGGAGGAACTGTGGACATCATGACTATCGCCGCCTCAAATGAGTTTCTGTGGGTTGGCATGCTACTGCTGAACTTCGCCGCAGTACTGGTGGCGTTCCGTTTCTTTGGTCAGTCCGGACTGTACGTATGGATCGCCCTCGCCGGGGTTGTTGCCAATATTCAGGTCAGTAAGACGATCGAGATCGTGGGTTTTACCGCGACTCTTGGAAACATTGTGTATGCCGGATCCTTTCTGGCAACGGACATACTCTCTGAACACTACGGGAAGGATGCCGCTCGGCGTGGCGTGGGGGTAGGTTTTTTCGCCATTCTCGTTGTTACCGGGCTCATGTACTTGGCGGTACTCTTTGAACCGGCCCCGTCCGACACGATGCATGACAGCCTTGCGGCCGTGTTCGGTGTGCTCCCGAGAATCGCCGGGGCCAGTCTGGTAGCCTACGTGATCAGTCAGCGGCACGATGTGTGGGCATACAGCTTCTGGCGCACGCGCTTTCCGGGCCCGTTATGGCTTCGAAACAATCTCAGCACCGTTGTGAGTCAACTGATCGATAGTGTGGTGTTCACCCTGGTGGCGTTCCTGGGGGTATTTCCGGCGGGTGTACTGGTGCAGATCGTGATCACAACCTATCTGGTAAAAGCGGTGGTGGCGATCGCCGACACACCCTTTCTGTATCTCGCCGGCGTTATTCACCGGCGGCGCCGGGAGCGCACCTCCGAGGAGCCGCAGCAGTAGCGGTCAGTCTTTCCAGGGGAAGATCATTCCCCGAAGCGTTCGTTTTCCTACTCGCTCACGATCATCGAAAAGAAGCGCATCCCAGGGAATCTCCTTGCGGTCGGCCTCGGGATTGTCTTGTAGATAGTCATACTTGTACATGCGCAGCTTTACCGCCGTTTGATACCAAATTGCCAGTCCCGCGATACCGGGAATCAGGAACGCGGTAAACAGACTCAGTACGACCACCACGATCGCACCCAGCGTCAGGCCCACTGTGAAGCCGGTATTGTCGAAAGTGAAAATGAATGACTTCTTGAGCGTTGCCGTGAGCGGCGCGTCAAGCCGTTGGTGAAGGGGCAGGTAATACGGTGCGGTAATCCACCAAATAACGGACATCCAAAACAGGATCGCCAGGGCAAACAGCCCAACCATGTTGTCCAGCGCGGTATAAACGGGAAACGCCACCGACAGCAGAAAGAGGTGGATCACCGTAATCGTTGCCAGGACGGTAGCTGCTTGCCACGAAGAGCGGAGTCGCTCAAAGAACGATGCCCATTCGATACTCTGGTGATCGGTGATTGCCCGAGAGACACCAAAGACGCCGCCGGCGTAGATGAACAACAAGAAGACCCCGACCAGCAAGGCGAGCAGCGCCGGAGTCGTCCCAGCCCCGGCTAACGCTGATGGCAGAACGGCGGGCACAGCGAACAGAACGATAAACCCGAGATTCATCAGTACGGCCGGCAGGAAGTTATCCCACAGGTCGAAAAAGCTTTTTTTGATCACAAATCCGAACATTGACAGGAGTATAGCGCTCCTTGTCTCCGATCAAAAGAGGGTGAGTCTGGCCAGCACCGGAAAATCTACGCTATACTGATACGTGTTATGAGAATGCGCGGTTTGTTTCGTCTGTCGGTGGTCTTGATAATTCTCGCTTACTCCCCGCTGCTGGGGGCGCTCGAGCTCGATCGTGACGAAGTCGAAGGCGCATCAGACGCCGATATCGAGTTTGAGAACTACGAGGGACCGGTTGATGAGATCGATTCACGCGAAGCGATCCGCGAGATTGGCCGCGTTATGGGATCGGGAATTGTCGATGCGGAGCGGTCAGATTACGACGGTCGCTACCTTCTGCGGCGGATCGTCGGAGATATCGAAGACCGAAGACTGGCGGCAGACCTCATTGAGCTCACTGAAGACAGCCGCGTTGACCACATCGAGAATCTGCGCCGCATCGTCTCGGGATACCTGGAATCGGCGTGGGAGTATGATCGCGCTGACGCAGACCTACTGGCTCGGTTTATTACGATCTATAACGCCGTCAACCGCGGAGCGATCGATCTGTTTTCCGAGCGGTATCGCACTGCCGTGGTTGAGGCTCTTGACGCGGATCGCGCCGGCTTGGCCACGTCGTACCGACGCTGGGCTGGACAGACGCAGATGGTAGTTCCGATTCGCGATGAGCGCGCTCCCGGAGCGCTGGATGCGGTTGATCCGCGCCAACTGGTTGATGCCCGGGTTATCGATGAACTCCGAACACGGCGTGATCTGGGGATCGAAGACCGAAAAGCGATTATTGATTTTATTGAACGGGTCATCGAGGAGCGTACCGCCGCCATTCAGGAGGAGCGCGCCGACCTGGACGAGGAGCAAGAGGAGATCGACGAGCGTCGGGAGGAACTCGACGAGGCGGACTCTGAACCGGACCCTGAGGCGGACTCTGAGCCCGAACCGGACCCTGAGCCCGACGACGGTGAGGCGCCGGCGGAAGCACCTGCGGATCAAGATGAGGAAGATGAGCCTGAGCAGGATCAGCCGGCCCCCGATGACGACGCAGACACCGATGACGAGGCAGACACCGATGAGGAAGCCCCCGAAGAGGAACCTGCCGCGGCGGACGAACCCGCCACCGACGACGATGAACCCGAAGAAGATGAGCAAGAGCGGGAGGACCTCGACCAGCGCGAGGAGGAGATCACCGAGCGACGGGACGAACTCGATGAAGAGGAAGAGGAGTTGGAAGAGCTCACCGAGCGAGTGGAGGAGCTCTATGACGAAACCGCCGACGACCAGGCGACGCTTGAGGATGCACCCGAGCCTACGGATCTGGTGGCGTTCGTGCTCGGAGATGAGACGGGCCGTTTAGAATTGGCGGTTGTCGATTTTGGTGAGGCTACTATTGCCGGGGAACAGACGATTCCGGTGGCACAACGGCAACTTACTGAGTTTCAGGGCAATATCGTGGTGGCTCACCAGTCCACCGGGCGCTTGCTGATGCTCGATCCCTCATCGTTGTCTGTGATCGCCGAGAGTGATGTGCCGGCTGTTCCGGGGAGTCGCATACGGGTAGTTGATGGGTACCTGTTGACGGTAATCCCTCAGGACGACACGTTCGTTGTCGGCGAGTTTGATGCCCAACTCGTGTTGCAGCGTCGTTCCGCGCGGCCCGTTCTCGAGCGCACTGATATTGTCGCCCGAGAGGACCAACTGCTTGTCCAAGGGGAGAACGGTGAGCTGCGGGTGTTGCGCCTTGATGAGGTGGCCGAGTAACGCCACGAGACACGTGAGGTCAGCCGGTACGGTACGCCGGTGTGCTTGTACCGTGCTGGTCACTGGTCATGTATTGGTATTGTTGCGGTTGCGGTTGCGGTTGCGGCGGAAGGGGCTGGTGAGGCGCTTCCAGAGCGCAGCCAGAGCGTGTCCCACGCGCCGCCAGAAAGAAGGATTCTTTAGGCGGTCAAGCCGCACCAGGGCGTCAGCAGTTTCATCACTACTAAAGTCCTTGCGGGCCATGTTCTCGTCCATTTCCATCTGCAGGAGTTGAGTTTTGTCTTTTGCCTCTACTACCCGGCACTGAATAGCGCGCCAGCCGAGCCGCTTGGCCGCTTCCAGTCGCCGGTGTCCCGCTACGAGGTCATACTCCTCCGTAACGATAATCGGATTCAGCAGACCGTGTGCCTTGAGACTTGTCATCAGGGCCTGAAGGTCCCCCAGATCCCGCCGGACTCGATGGTGGACTTTTACGTGCTGAATATCGATCGTCTCTATATGAGCCATTCTGGTGCTCCGCTAATCAAGCAAGGGGTTCACTCCCGACCCCTCGTCATCGTTGGAATCCTGGTCATCAGAGGTATCATTCTCTTCTTGATCATTTTCTTCTTGATCATTCTCATCTGTCTCGGTCTCCTCCTCCGATGAAGGCGCCGGCTCGCTCCGGCGCGAATCGAATCGGGAGGTATCGAGACCCAGATCCAATCGAGGCCGGGAGGTGCGACTCGGGGAGCTATCGAGGGAGAAATCGCGACTGTCGAGGGTGGTGCGCAACCGCTCCACCAGAACTGGTTGCTGCTCGCGGTTAAACTGTTCAAGCCGGTCAAACTCGGTGGGCTGGGTGCCGGCGATGAAGACTTCTTCTACCGTTGCCCCGCTGTAGTTTGCCGGCGGCAATAGTCCGGACCGCGCTGAGACCTCGAGTTCTATGACGCCTTCAGGCTGTACAAACTCGCGCACCGGGAGCCCCTGGTGAATATCACGCATGTATTGGGCCCATACCGGGCCGGCAGTGACGGCACCGGTCTGATTGACGCCAAGGCTGTTGTCTCCGCCGCGATCAAATCCGAACCAGACGGCCGTTGTGTAATATGGTGTGAATCCCAACGTCCAGGCGTCTGCCCAGTTCTGAGTGGTACCGGTCTTACCTGCCGTGGGTTGCTCGAACCCACCGGCCACATCTTGAGCATATCGGAGGGTACCGCTTTCTACTGCGGTTTGGAGAATATCGGTGATTACGTATGCCGCTTGGGGGCTCACAATCTGTTCCGGGCCACCGGAGCGACGTTGTTCACGCCGAAAGTCAGCCTCCGGCTCGAGAATGATACGACCAGACCGATCCTCAATGTATCGTACCGCGATCGGCGTAACCTGCCGGCCCTGATTGGCCAGGGCGGCGTAGGCACGCGCCATGTCGATCGGTGCTGCCTCAACCACTCCCAGCCCAACCGGATACTTCCGAACCAGGTTACGCTCTTCCCACTGCGCCTCGGGGATCCCAAGGAGGTTACCAGCGGTCTGTAAGGCGGCATCGAATCCTACTCGTTCCAGAACTTTCAAAGACGGTACGTTCATAGAGCGGGCCAGCGCGTAACGAGCAAGCACCGGGCCTACCCATTCTCCCCGGTAGTTTTCCGGGGTGTAGGGCGTTCCGTCGTCGTTCCAGAATACCACCGGAGAATCGTAGAGCATCGTTGCCGGCGTAATCACCCGCTCCTCAATACCCGCTACGTAGTACAGCGGCTTGAACGAAGAACCCGGCGTCTGCGATCCGTCCACGGCGCGATTGAATTGGTTGCGGGTCTCGAACTCACGCCCACCTACCATCGCCGTAACGTGACCGGTATCGTTCTGAAGGGTGATGAGTGCACCCTGAACGGTCGTACGCTGCGATTGCTGCTCACTCCGGGAGTATGACATGCGCGTGGCGTGGCGCAGTCCAAGCTGCTCACTTGGAGCAAACATCAGTGACACCACTTCCATGAGCGGGTTCAGGTCTTCATCAAACGTCTCTTGCGCGGCCTGACGGCGTTTCGCGTCACCAACGCGAAGGTCCGGAACGTTGAAGGTGAGCGACATGAGATCGATAATCGGCACCAAATCTGATCCGTAATCCACCCGGGTTGCGGTGTTCTGCTGGTAGATGCTGTTGGCGCGGGCGATTCCGGCCCGCATATAGCGATCCGCCGCTTCCTGGAATCCAAGATCTAACGTGGTGTGGACCACAAACCCGTCACGATTGATATCGAGACTTCCGAGGAGGTACTGATTCTCCAACTGGTAGCGGACATACTCGGAGAAGTACGGGGCCCGATCTTCCCGCTCGAAGAATGCAGTGGAAGTATTGGATCGGGTAAAGTCGTAGCTTCCCCAGTATTGATCAAAACTCCGGTCTACCTGTTCCTGTGAGGCGTACCCCAGATTCACCATCTGATCGAGAATCGTCTTCTGCACCCGCCGGGCTTCGTTGGGCCGCCGTATCGGAGAGTAGAGCGAAGGATTCGCGAGTTGGATTACCAACATTGCGGATTCTGCGATGGTGAGGTCTCGGGCAGAGTGACCGAAGAAGAACTGGCTGGCCGCCTCGACGCCATAATTGCCGTGACCGAACCACATACGGTTGAGGTACTGTTCCAGAATCTCGTACTTGGTGAGGTGCCGCTCGATCTGGAACGCCCACCACAATTCCACCAGTTTCCGCTGAACGGAAATCGTGCTGCGGTCAGCGTAGAGATGTCCCGACAGCTGCTGCGTGAGCGTGGAGCCGCCGGAGAAGTAGTTGTTGGTAAGGACGTTCCACGCGGCCCGAGTGGTTCCTCGAATGCTGAACCCACGGTGCTCAAAGAACGTCTGGTCCTCACGCGTGATAAGGGCATAAATGAGGTGCCGTGGTAGTTCGTCAATACTCACAAGCTCCCGGTTTTCGTCTGAAAAGAACTCGGTGATCAGCCGCCCGTTGCGGTCGAGCAACTGTGAGGGGAGCGCGGAACGCTGCTCACCGATTCGATCGAGGGTGTCTATGTTTCTGGTGGCGGCGATAGCGGTGCCCGTGGCAATTCCGACGCCCGCCGCGCCCAGAGCAAGCACGGCAAACAGCGCGATCAGGGTCACCCGCCATTTCTTGGTCATGGTGGCACTCTACGGA
>CAZNRF010000017.1:0-3494 GCA_964575075.1 uncultured Spirochaeta sp.
CCGTCTTTCCGCGATGCGGCCTGTGGGTCTGTACGAATCGATGCCGATCACGGATCCCGGCCCGGTGGAACGCACACGGGAGTTGTTCCGCCGGCGGGCTCCGGAGCTTCGTTCGATTCGCCGACATCGCGGCGTGTTTGAAGTCACGCTCATGCGGCGGGAGCAACTGGTCACCTATTCCCCGCAGGACTATTTCGACGGATTTATCGGGTTCGCGGTAGACCACTCGGCCACTCCGCCGCAAAACTGGGCGGAAATGCGCATCCCCGAATCCCGCTATCTTGCCTTCCACTACACCGGCGCCGATTCGATCGGCAGGCTCAGCTCACTGTATCGCTACATCTTCTCATCGGGTCTGGCGCTGCGCCGGGAACGGCTGGCCGACCGCGACTTCTTTCATTACTACCGCCCGCAATCAGCTTCCATGCTGTTCTTTCTCCCGATCGAAACTCCCACCGAATAGGTTTGTATTGCAAACCTGCGCGACACGCCTAACAATAGAGCCATGCGATTATCTACAGAGGGTTCGCCCTCGTTCAGCCATGTTCATGTGGATCTCGATCCGGGAGAGTCTTTCGTGGCCGAGAGCGGCGCGATGCAATCGATGTCGGCGGCGTTGGACATGCAGGCGATCCCCAACGGGGGAATCATATCGGCGCTGGGTAAGCGTCTGTTCGGTGGTGAGTCGTTCTTCGTGAATCGCTTTACCAACAATACCGCTCAAACCTTACGCGTCACGGTGGCGCAGGATGTGCCCGGCGAGATCGTGGAGTTGCCGTTGCGAAACGGCGATGAGGTTGTACTTCAGAAGGGGGCGTACCTCGGACACGCCGGTGATGTCCGGCTCAAGGCGGCGTGGGCGGGGTTCGCCTCCTGGTTTTCCGGTGAAGGACTGGTACATCTGCGGGCGCGGTCCGATAGCTCCGGCACGCTGTACTTTGGCGCCTACGGGGCGATCATAAAACGTCACATCACCGAGGAGCTCATCGTCGACGACGGTCACCTGGTGGCGTACGACCCCAGTCTGAGGCTGCGCGTTTCCCTGGTGGGAGGTCTCTTCGCCGGCATGTTTGGCGGGGAAGGGTTTGTCACCCGAGTGATCGGCTCCGGCGACGTCTACATCCAAACGAGAAGCATCCGCGGCATTGCGGCATGGCTGAATCCCAAGTTCAGGTAGGGGCTGTGATGAACGTAGAAATACTGCACCGGCCGGCAAACACGGCCGCCAAGGTAACGCTGAACCCACAGGAGGAGTGCATCTCCGAAGGCGGCGCGATGATCGCCATGTCCGGAGATATGCGCGTGGCCACCTCGGTTAACCGGCAGGAGGGTGGTCTCGGCCGGACGCTCCTCACCGGTCTGTCCCGACAGATCGCCGGCGGAGGGTACTTTCTCAACACCTTTACCGCCGGCCCATCCGGCGGCGAGCTCTATCTGGGCACGCACCTCCCGGGGGATATGGCCGTGATGGAACTGTCGGGAGCCACCGGTCTCAAAGTTCAGAGTGGCGCCTTTGTTGCTCACGAGCAGGGTGTCGCAATGGGAATCGTCTGGGAGGGTCTCAAGAGCATGTTCTCCGGTGAGCGGCTCATCTGGCTCAACTTGGGCGGGACCGGCAAAGTGCTGATCAACGCCTTTGGGATGATTTACCCGGTACAGGTTGATGGCGAGTATCTGGTAGACACCGGTAATATCGCCGCCTTTGAGGATACGCTGGAGTACACCGTGAGCAAAGCAGGCGGTAGCTGGCTGTCGTCGTTTTTGGGTGGAGAGGGCCTCGTGGCTCGCTTCTCCGGTCGGGGGACGGTGTGGTGTCAGACCCACGCGGATCGCGTCTTCGGCTCCCGCCTCACCCCCCATCTCAAACCGCGAAAAGAGCAGTAAGGACACCACGATGGACAGAGAGAAAACCGACTATCCGTACACCATATCCGGAGCACCGGACTACGGCATGTTCAATATCACGATCCCCCAGGGCCACACCCTGCGGGTGGAGCACGGGGCCATGGCGTACATGGATCCCTCCCTTACGATGCACACCAAGATTGGTGGCGCCCTCGGCCGCGTGCTGTCCGGGGAAGGACTGTTTATAAACGAGTTTACCGCCGCCCACCGAGACGCCGAGATCGGCATCGCGCCACCAATTCCCGGCGACGTGGACCACGTCTACCTGGAAAGCGACGGAATATTCCTGCAAAGCTCCGCGTTTGTGGCCGCTGCCCCGGACATATCGATTGACGCTCAGTTTGAGGGATTCCGCGGATTTTTCTCCGGTGAGGGCTTCTTCTTGATGCGCTGCAGCGGCACCGGTGATCTGTGGTTCAATACGTTTGGCGGCATGATCGAAATCCCCGTCACCGGCAACTACGTGGTAGACACGGGGCATATCGTTGCGTTTACCGACACGTTGTCATATGAGGTGCACCCCGTGGGGGGCCTGAAGAGCCTGTTTCTCTCCGGAGAGGGGCTCGTATCTCGCTTTTCCGGAACCGGCACGATCTGGATCCAGACGAAGAAAAGCCCGGCCTTTGTGCGGTGGGCCCACAGCTACCGCCGGGTGCAATCGAAAAAAGACAAGTGACACGTAACGAGTGAGCATCGGCGAGGCGTGGGCCGCGGCGCGCCGGGCGCATCGCAGACGCCCGGTACATCTCACGCGTAGGGAGGCCAGGGGCCGCGGGGCCGGCTTAGCGGGCGGCGATATCCAGCACCACCGGCGCGGTGGAGTCGCCGGAATAAGAGATCAGGATCCCGTTCCCGCCGTCGTTGTCGCCATGCTGCGGCGCGCCACCGCGGCGTGTGCGAGGTATATCACCGAGATGGGCACGACCATTTTGAAAGTGAGCCGGGGCGCCGTCTATCGTCAACGCAGAGGCTGCACCATCACACTCACCCTCTAACGTGAGCACCAGGCCGCCGCGGGCGTTTGTTGCGGCGTGAACCTGCGTCACTCGAGGGTCATCATGAAACGCACGAATCGAAACATCCGCGCTACAATTCACCGTCCCCTGCAACGTCAGCGTTGCGCGATCAGAGACGGATTGATCAGCGGCGATTACTCCCGCAATCACCATAAACAGGGCCACCGTAGTGGTAAACGTTCTCCAGAACACTGGTTCAACTCCAGAAAAATTGGTTGAACACTTTTTGAGGGAGACAATTTTTTAGGAGAACTTTTTGATGGGAACAGTTGGTACTATAACATAGATTTCACGTGTGTGCCAGGACTTTTCGAGGAAACCTGCGGTTTCCGTGGTGTCGCCACCCTTCCTGCCTGCCTCCCTAGGCGGGAAAGTCAATGGAGACCCGTGTTCCCTGGGTGGCATCGATGGTAGAAGTGCCGGAGATCTGCTCAACCAACATCTCCACGAGGGTCATGCCCAAGGTCTGATCAGTGATCTCCTGCCGATTATATCCTACTCCGTTATCAATAACCGACAGACGCATCAGTCCCGGCGCAGGTTGATGTAACCCTATCTGCAACCGGCCGCGGG
>CAZNRF010000017.1:3504-17362 GCA_964575075.1 uncultured Spirochaeta sp.
GGCGTGGCGCAGGGTATTGGACACCAGCTCCGTAATGATCAATCCCACGGGAACGGCGATCTCCGGTCGGAGGCAGGAGGAAAAGATAGAGTAAGAAACCTCAGTATCCGGGGCATTCGTATGAACTTGTTGGAGATGCCCAACCAGCTGTTTTACATACTCCTCCGCATCGAGACTCGTGAAATCATCAGACCGATGGAGGACATCATGGACAAGAGCCATCGACATCACGCGGTCACGGGTCTTTTCGAACGCTGCAATCGCATCTTCCGGCGACGCGATCGCTGTGGACTGCACATTCAGGAGACTGGCGATCACGGTCAGGTTATTCCGGACACGATGGTGGACCTCTCTCAGCAGAATTTGATTCTCCGCCAGGCGATGTTCCAGTTCTCGTTCATTGCGCTTGCGGTGGGTAATGTCCTGTTTGATGGCGAGGTACCCCATCGTCTCTCCCTCATCACTCACGATGGGTGACAGGATCGCCTCTTCCTCATATTCGGAACCGTCTTTGCGGCGATTTACCAGCTCACCGCGCCAGGACTCGCCGGACGCCAAACGCTGCCACATCTCTCGAAAGACCTGTGGGTCCGTTCTCCCGGATTTCAGCACCCGAGGATTCCGCCCGAGCACATCCTGCTCCTCGTAGCCGGTGGTGATGAGAAAGGCCTCGTTCACGTATTCGATCCGACCGTGGTCATCGGTGATCATAATGCTCTCCGGACTCTGTTCCACCGCCAGAGACAAGGTCCGCAGCCGCGCCATAGTGCGCTTCTCTCCGGATAGATCACTGAACGAGGTTACCGAGCCGGTGATCTCGTCACTCGTTGTGATCGGTCGGCTCACGACCCACACCGGGAGCGGGGTGCCATCACCCCGCCGAAACAGATTTTCCCCTCTGTATTCATCACCGGTGAGAATGGTACGGAAGATTGGACACTGCTGTAGTGACGTATCCTGACCGTCGGTTGTGTGCTCGTGAAAGAGCGCATGCGCCTCCCGGCCAAGCAGCTTGCTCCGATCGTACCCCAGCAATTCCGCGGCGCGCCCATTGATATCGGTGATTACGCCGGTCATATCCATTACATAGAGCCCTTCTCCAATAGTCTCAGTGATCGTCCGGAGACGCCGGCGCTCGTGCAGCCGTTGGGTGACCGCCCGGAGCAGTCCATACGCGGTTCCCGAAAAGATGATCACCAACACCACGGTAAGGACGATCCCAATAAAGAACGCCCGATCGGATCTCCCCAATTGCGGAACGGCGGCATAGGAGGCCACGAATCCCACCGGCCGATCCCGTCGATCCTGCACCGCGATGAGCACCAGGGCATACGAGTAATCCCCGGATACCAGGGGGATTGCGGAACTCGAGGTCGAACGCAGGGCGTCCTGCACCGATTCGCTCTCAGACGCCGCAGCTACTACCGCCTCGGACTGAGGGCTCAGGGGATGCGGACTTCCCGGCAGGATGCGGTGAGGATCCTGCACAAGGAAGCCCTCGGAACCCGGCCAGGCACCATAAAGACGCTGATGGTCTTCAAAGACTGATTCCTCTACTACACGGCGCCGCAACAGAAGCTGAAAGTCATGGTCCGGTAACAGGCGGGATAGTTCCCGGCGGGCCATCTCAAACGGGAGGCCGATCTCAACCGAACCCCACAATGGCCGATCCGCGGAGAGAGGCACGGGAAAGCTGTAGCGAAAGCCGGATACCGTTCGTCCAACGGTAAAGTGACAATTCGTGGCCCATGTCTTTCCCGCTTCCATATGAGTAGACGGCACGTGGACTCGATCCCCGTACCGGTCCGGCTGGTGGAAGCGCAGCAGCACCTCCCCATCAGGAAGGACGAATTGCAGCGTTTCAATACCACGGGCACGCAGCGTCTCATACTGGGGGTAGAGGGATCGATACGTTTCAGCCCGGGCATCGTCTCTGGTCTCATCATCCAACGCCGCGGCAATGTATTCAGCCGTCACCGCGCCGTCCAGCAGCTCGTCGAAATAGGTCTGCACGGTGGTGGCATACTGGCTGCGAACGGCTCGCCACGCCACCTCATGCACGGCGAGGAGCTGATTCAGGGTCTCCGATTGCTCCCGGGATCGTCGCTGATCGAGGTAGAAACCGGTTACCAGTATGGTAAGGACGGCCACAATAACCGTGATCGTCGCAATTCCTGTGCGCACATCGTTCCAGGATCGGCTCATGGCACGATTCCCTCGACCGACACGGAAATACCACTCTCATCTATCATGTCGACTACGCGACGGTACGCCTCCTCATCAATGGAGGCAAAGCCGTATCGGCCTACATCAAGTTCGGATAGTTCCGCTCCATCACGCCGTAGCAAAGCCGTGCGAATGGCACTGATCTCGCCGGCTGATACGGTTGCCCCATTCGCAACCAACGCAAACCCCGGCAACCGCTCCGTGCGGTCAATAATTTGCACCCCCAGACCGGTGTAGCGTTCCGCGATCGCGTCCTTCAGGCCTCCCATGAACGCTTCCCTTCGGGCGACTGCCAACGCAACCGCTTCATGACTGCCCAGATAGGAGTAATCGTTGGCATTGATGGAGATACTCCGCCGACGCAGCAGATGCACCGTTGAAAGATATCCACACGTCGATAGCGGTTGTGTAAGTGCCACACGGTCTACCTCACGACCTTCCTCGGCAGATATTAACTCGGAGGATGTTGCCAACACGCACCGATAACAGGTTGTTCCATCGGTCTCACGAAACGCGACGATCGGCTCCGCTTTCGCAAAAGCTGACTGGAGGGCGATCAGTGGTAGGGGTCCCAAATAGGCCAGATCGACTTCCCCATCAACGAACGCCGCAAGAATCTCCTCGTAGCCCGAGAAATAGCGGATATCAATCGAAACACCCGTGTCATCCTCAATGAGTTCGATCAGCGGTACGCTCGCGGCCACCGTTGCGGAGGGATTCTCTAAGGGAAGCGGCGCGTAGACCAGCGGTGTCCCCTCTGCGGTTGCCGTCTCCGGAACACCATGAACAGTCCCGGAGGGCATCATCATGACGACGCCACCAAGCCCTACCACTGAGAGGAATATCCACACCACCACTCTTCCGTTCCGCCGATTCGGTGCCTCCATTCCCGCTACCCCTCCTCAGCTGAAATGAATTGCCGAAGGTTCTTGCCCGTGCCGGTAATACCAAGCTTCGCACGAATCCGCTTGCGGTGGAACGCCACGGCGTCGGTGGAGATCGAGAGCCGCGCAGCGATCTCTTTTGTACTGTAGTCTGACCGAATCAAGGCTAACACTTGCGCTTCCCGCGGAGTCAATCGGGACAGCGCCTTTTCATGCAGTGTCGATCCCCGGGAAACGCCGAAGATCGACTCCAACTCCAGTTTGAGCACATCCAGAAGTCCGCCGTCCCGTCCATCGGGAATGAATCGCTCCAGTCTCGTGAGAACCGGCCTTACCCGGGACGCAAACCGAGTTCTCAACGCCTCGAATCGTGCGTCCTGCTCCTCTTGCTGGGTTCTGAGAATCACTTTGAGAGCGGTATTCGCCTCGGTGAGCGCTTCCGCTTGTTCCCTGAGGGCGTGTTCCGCCGCCTCCAACTCCTGTTGGTAGAACTTCTTTGCTAACATGTCGCCAAGCCAGGAAGAGAGCTGTTCCAAGAAATCCCGGGTGAGCTCGGGAATCTCATCATACGAGCAGGAAGCGACCTGCAAGGATCCCACCAGATCTCCTTCGCTTACGATCGGCACGATTGCCGCCCCGCGAAGCTTATCCAGCTTCGCTGACATGTACCTCATTCCCCCGGAGCGTTGAAGAATCTCCACAAAGCGATCGTAGTAGGGTTCAGGATGAGAGACAAGGCGCCGAAAGAGCGGTTGATCCAGCGGAATCCTCACAAGTTCAATGGCATCGCCGTGGGATATGCCGAAGGAGGACGCCATTTCGAGCCATGTGCCCCGCCCGCTATCGGAGCGAAGGTAGATAGCCCCGCATTCGATGCCGCTCAGCCTACCGGTGGCATCCAGGGCGATCGCGGCGGCATCCGCGGCGGTATCTACGGAGCCAAGGTGCACCAGCATATCCCGCTGTACCGTAAACAGGTTTCGTAGCTGCTGATCATCCCAACTCATCACCAAACTCCTGTCGCATGATCTGGCGGGTGACGAAGAACGCGTGGCGGAGCTGATCCACCGTGGCGGGGAGGGCCGAAAGGTCGCCGATGCCCAGGGCGGTTTCCAGTTCACGGCTCAGCTGCGCCACCCGGCCCACCACCAGATTAGCCGAAGAGCCTTTCAGACGATGCGCGGTGCGGCGCCCCAACTCCCCTTTACCGGAGCGAACCGCTTCCGCGATCTCCTCCACCAGCTCGGCGCCGCTCCTGAGATACTCGTGGACGATCTCTCGAATCAGGGACTCGTCGTACATGAGCCGCTCCCGGAGAGCATCGGCATCGAGATAGTCCCGCACCGCGACGAGATCGTCGCCCGGTGCGGTGAGCGGCGCCGCTGGGCTCTCATCCGCGTGCGCCGGACCGCCGGCACCCCCGGGACTGACGGCACCGCCATAGGCGTCGATCACTTCCAGCAGGCGTGCCTGGGTAAACGGCTTGCTCACGTAATCGTCCATCCCCGCCAGGTGGGCGTAGGCGCGGTCGTCGGAGGAGGCGTTGGCGGTGAGCGCGATGATCGGCAGTCCTGCTGCCGCCGCCCCGGCATCGCCCGCCCGAATGCGCCGCGTTGCTTCGTAACCATCCATCTGCGGCATCTGCACATCCATGAGCACCACGTCAAAGGGGTGCTTCTCGAGGGTGGCGATCGCTTCCACCCCATCTCTGGCCACCGTCACGGTGTGGTTCGCCTTCTCGAGCATCGTGCGGGCTACGAGTCTATTTACCTCGTTATCCTCTACTAACAGGATCCGCTGCGGCGCGCGGACCTCCGAATTCGGTGCGGTGGGATCGACGGCTGTTTTTTCTGCTGCTGCGCTGGGTGCGTCTGCGGTGGATGCGTCTGCGGTGGATGCGACGAATCGGGCGGTCCATGAAAACGTCGACCCAAGCCCTTCAGTGCTGGTTACGGCCACATCACCCTCCATCTGCTGAAGGAGACGTCTGACGATCGTGAGGCCCAGCCCGGTTCCCCCAAAGCGGCGGGTGGTGCCGGCCTCGGCCTGAAGAAACGGATCAAATATCCCCTCGAGTTTCTCCGCAGGAATGCCGACACCGGTATCCGCAACGGCTCCTCGCAGTTCTACCTGTTTTTCCGTACCGAAGAGCTCGGCGGTGAGGGAGAACCGAACGGATCCCCGGGTGGTAAACTTGACCGCATTGCTCCCGAGATTCAGGAGAATCTGCCGTACCCGCCCAGGGTCTCCCACTACCATCGGAGGCACCGTATCATCCACCTCAACGGTGATCTCCACGTCGCGACCGGCCGTCTGGGGACCGAGAATCGCGACAACATCAGCCAACACGTCCCGCGGTGAGAAATCCACCGCTTCCAGGTTGATCTGGCCGGCCTCTACTTTGGACAGGTCGAGGACGTCGTTAATCAAATCCAGAAGGGCGTTCCCACTGCGGTCGATGGTATCCACCATGCGGCTTTGTTCCTCCGAGAGCGGGGTGTCCTTCAAGAGGTCTGCCATGCCGATTACCGCATTCATTGGCGTGCGGATCTCGTGGCTCATGTTCGCGAGAAACTCGCTCTTGGCGCGATTGGCCTGCTGCGCTTCTGCCGCAAGCTCCCGCGCCCGAGCGGTCGCTTCTTCCAGCGCTTCCTCCGCCAGATTTCGCTCGGTCACGTCCCGCAACGCGCCGATAATCCGCACGGGACGCTGATCGGCGTCACGCAGGGTAACCGCAGCACTGATCATGTAGCGAAATCGCCCATCTGGAAGAATTACCGGCACCGTCTCATAGAACGGGGCGTCTTCTCCCCCGGCTGAGCCCACTTCCCGGGCAAGCACCATCTCTCGCCAGACGTGAAACGGAAACGGGCCATCGTTCCGATCGCGGTTGAAAAGATCGTAGACGCGGTCATTCCACTCCACCGTGTCCGTGTGGAAACGGTACTCCCATACGCCCAGTTCCATGCTATCCGCCGCAATGCGAAACCGATCTGATGCGTTCTGTGGTCTCGAAACCGGGGAGAACACGGCCGTAATCACCTCCGGCTCCGGCGAACACACCGAAACGGTATAGCTCTCGGCAGCCGGCGTCGGACGAAACTCGAAACGGTGCTCCTGGAACGACCTGGTCACGGTACGGAAGAGGGCCTCCCAGTCAAGGCCGGACTCAACCGACGCCGCGGCCACTTCGTTGAGCGTGGCGCCTCTCAGGTCCGCTCCCGACCGCTGAAACAGCGCCGCGAAGGATTCACTGTGGTCCTGGATAACGAGAGCAGGGGCGGGAGAACATACGCAATAGATTACACCGCTCCGGACGAGAAGACTCCGCAGCGTGGTGATCGAGACATCCTTACCCATTGCACCCCTCGGTGGGAATCAGGCGTAGCGGGCAGGTGAAGTACAGCGCGGTGAATACGATCATGACTTTTTCCAGTATTTGGTAGTACTGTTTTTCATTTTCGTCCCTCCGGAGATCCGGGTCAACGCGATGACCACCCGATTTCGGTAGTTTTGTAGGAGTTGATTGGTAGCCCCTTATACCACACAGTGGTGGGTGTGATAGGTTTCGAGACATTGCTCTCTTCCTGCTCACTATTTATCATATACAAAAAGGAGCGCAGCCGGTGACGAGTGAAACACCCACCCTTCTTCTGGTTGAAGATGAGGCGATTATTGCATTAGCGCAACAGCGAATGCTCGAGCGAAACGGCTACCAGGTGCGGGTGGCTCATAGCGGTGAGGCGGCGATTCGCGAGGTAGAGACGGGCCCGCTGCCGGACCTCATCCTTATGGACATCGATCTCGGTCGCGGTATGAAGGGAACCGAAGCGGCGGAGCAGATCCTCAGCACACACACGGTTCCCCTGGTCTTTCTCTCATCGCATACGGAGCCGGAAATCGTGGATCTCACCGAGGGGATTACCTCCTATGGCTACGTGGTAAAAAATTCCGGCGATACGGTGCTTCTGGCCTCGATCCGCATGGCGTTCAGACTGCACGCATCATATGAGGCGCTTCAAGAAAAGACCGAGGAGCTCCAGGTCGCCTATGAGGAGATTCAGGTGGCCAATGAAGAGCTCCGGGAGAACAATGAGCATCTCTTATGGTGGGATCAGATGATGAGATACATCGTTGAGCACGATACCACCGCAATCGCCGTACTCGATAGTGAACTGCGCTTTATGTACGTCAGTACCCGGTGGTGCGAGGATTACCAGTGTCCGGATAGAGATATACTGGGGCGTCACCACTACGAGGTGTTTCCGGAAATCCCGGAAAAGTGGCGGGATGTTCACCGCCGCGCCCTCGCGGGAGAAGTAATCACCGCCGACAGGGACCACTTTGTCCGCAACGGATCGGTCATCTATACCCACTGGCAATGCCGGCCGTGGTACCGTCACGATCGCTCGGTGGGCGGAATTGTCCTGTACACCCATGTGATCTCCGGTCACCAGGATGCGGTTAAAGAGTTTTAGCGGGCGCTACGCTTCTACCACGATGGTAAACACCGGATGGGGCTCACGTGTCACCGAAAGGGTAGCTCCGATCTGCTGAACCAGGAGCGTGATCAGACGCAAGCCCATCGTATGTGGTGATTCAAAATCAACCTCGGCAGGTAAGGGAACGCCGGAGTTTGCTACCTGCAGCCAAAAACCCCGTTTCCCCACCGGCTCCCCGGAGATCGATATCCACGCCTCCTCCGTTTCATGAAAGCCGTGTTTCACCGCGTTGGTCGCGAGCTCATTGATTATCAGCCCTAACGAGGTGGCAGCCCGGGATGGCAGCTCCAACTCTTCCGTATCGTTGATAATCCGCACCGGCCGGGACGATCCGGCGCAGGCGCTTTCCGCCACAGACTGGAGGTAGCGGTACATCGAAACCGAATCAGAGGCACCGGAGTACTGAAACTGTTCATGCAGGGCCGAGAGGGTCATCACGCGTGACTGAATATCAGACAGATCGGCACGATCGCCAATCTCACCGTCTTTGAGCCGAATCAAAGACGCCACCATCGCCAGATTGTTCTTAATGCGGTGGTTCACCTCGCCGAGAATGATCGTCTTTTCCTGCAGCAACCGTTCTCGTTCCTGGGCATCCTGTTTTCGGCTGGTAATATCCAGATGGGTGCCAAACATCATGAGCGGCGCTCCCGCGGCGTCTCGGGATATCACGCGTCCCCGATCATGGATCCAGACCCAATGTCCGAGTTTGTGGCGTACGCGCACTTCCACGTCATAAACCGGCGCCTCTCCCGAGAAATGCCGTTCCAATGCGCCCTGGCAGATGTCCGCATCCTCCGGGTGGAGGAGGCGTTCCCACGTTGCAATTGAGAGAGGCTCCAGCTCGGAGATGGTATACCCCACCATCTCCGCCCAGCGTTCGTTGAAATCCACCTCACCGGTTTGGACGTTCCACTGCCACGTACCCACCCCGGTGGCGTCGATAATATTCGCCAGTTTCGACCGCTCATACTCCAGCGAGTGATGCACCGACTGTTCCTCGGTGATATCGCGAATCAGACTGCACGAACGCATCCGCCCGCCTACCTGGAATCCAAATACGCTACTGTGAATGACCCGACGAGCCCCATCCGGTCGGGCGATCGGCATGGGCCGCCCCTTCCCGATCACCGCCACATCGTCTGTCTCGAGGACGTCGAGAATAGCATCCTTCAGCTCTTGCATACGCGCCGAGTCGGCACGACCTGGTTGCAATGCCTCCGCTTGAACATCCCAGACCGGCCGTCCCAAAACCTCACCCCGTTGGCGACCCAGTATGCGCTCCGCCGCATCGTTGCACGCCGTCACCTGCCCGTGCTCATCAGTGATGATAATCCCGTCGGTGGCTGCTTCTACCACGGACCGGTAGCGACTCTCACTGTCCCGGAGCCGAGCTTCCGTGATCTTGAGATCGGTAATATCAGTGATGTATCCGTTCCACACCACACTGCCGTCAGATTGCGCGGACGGCGTGGCCCGCCCCCGCAGCCACCGTTCACCGCGAACGGGAAGCCGCACGCGATAGTCCGCCTCCCACTGCCGAAGCGTATCCCGGGAACGAAGGATCGAGGCGGTAACGTATCCCCGATCATCGGGATGAATCCTGTCAAAGACGAGCTGTGCATCCTCAATTACATCCTCCGGCTCCACCTCGTACACGAGATATATGTTCCGGGAGGCAAAGGGGAAGCGACTTCCGCCGTCAGGATAGTATTGGTACTGGTACACGGCTCCCGGCACTTCTGCCAGGAGCTCCTCTTGTAAAGCCGTCTGTTTTGAGCGCGCGTCGTAGTTAGTCATCGTACCGATTTCGATTATGAACTGGCGTCAGTATTTTCCATACGAGCCATCTTGTCCAGAGTTTTCTCGGCCACCCGGATCAATCAAACGTTCACGATTATTTTGGGTACGCCTGATTGCAGGAGCCACCCCGTCGTCTGCAGGCGGTTGTTTCAGAAAAAATGCCGTGAATTGCGCTATATTTGCGCTGAACTGTCTCTTGTTCAATCTTTATACAATATTTTCGGAAAAAAACTTATTTAGGACGCGACATATTTGTTGACCTTTTCCTGGGAATTGCATACCGTTAGAATCATTGTTGGGGTTCTGCGGTTTTGCGGAGCTGTAGAACGTGTCTGCGGACATTACAAAAAACGAGGCGTGTGCGCCTCACAGGAGGAAATATGACGAATGTACGTCGAATGATTACCGTGTTGCTGTTCATGGCAATGCTGGTTCCGGCCGTGTTTGCAAATGGCCAGGGTGAAGAGGGTGCGGAAGCACCGCAAACCGTGAGAATGACTTACGTCAACTGGGAAGAGGGAGTAGCCTGGACGCACTTCTTCGCCACCGTCCTCGAGGACGAGATGGGATATGACGTGGAGATTACGGCCGCCGATGTGGGCCCCGCCTTCTCCTCAGTTGCCAGTGGAGATCAGGATTTCTTCATGGAAGCGTGGCTGCCCGGTTTGCACGACACCTATGTAGAAGATACTGAATTGGTAGAGGTCTCCAAGATCTACGAGGATGGAGTCACCGGCCTGATCGTTCCCAGCTACATGGCGGAAGATGGTGTGACAGCGCTCTCCGACCTTGCTGATCCGGACGTGGTTGAGCAACTCAATGGACAGATCACCGGAATCGATGCCGGTGCCGGTATGATGATCCGGACGGAAGAGGATCTGATTCCTGCCTATGGTCTTGATGAAGCGGGCATTGAGCTCGTACCCTCTTCGAGCCCGGCAATGCTGGCGGCCATGGAGTCCGCGATTGAGAACGAAGAGTACATCGTCGGTATGGGATGGCAGCCCCACTCCATGTTCGGCCGCATGGATCTCACGATCCTCGAGCAGGACGGGGAAGAGATCTTCCCGATCGACGACATTTTCATTATGGGACGCCCCGGTGTGGAAGAGGATCTCCCGGAAGTGGTTGAGTTCTTTGACAACGTGATGTGGACCAACGAGACGATTGGACCGCTCATGGTACATATCGCCGATTCCGACCTGGACACGATGGAAGCGGCTCGTGAGTGGAAAGACGAGAATCCGGACATCTGGTCCGATTGGCTGCCCAACTAAGCTTCACCGCTGCAAGTTGAACGGAGTGCGATGCGTCATACGTCATACGTCGCACTCCTTTTTTTATACCCTCCTGCCGGCCCCGGCCCGAGCCACGGTTGGCCGGTACGCGGATCGCCGGCAGGCGGCGTGGCCGGTACGCGGCGCCCGAGAATCAGCGATCAGCGGTGGTCGAGCTGCAACAGCTCGCCGCGCCAGCCCCGGGTGAGCACCGATTCCGCGGCGGATCCAAAACGCACCAGGTCTTCCACGGCACTCCTCGGCGCGATAAGCGCGGGTTGGATGGCGTACTCCTCGGCGCGCTGTTCGATATATTTCATGAGCTCCGCGATGCGCTGCCCTCGCTCGTCGCGATTTGGTCCGGGCGGCGGCAGACGGTTGAGGCGCGCTGCCTCGGCCTCGGTAGCCGCGGATGCTCGCATCCCGGAGACGGCCTTCTCGTGGGCCTCGGTGAACCATCCGGGCAACGATTGAGAGCCCGGCTCCATAATACGCTGCAGATCGCGGGGCCGCACTGATCGCTTTTTCCCGTTTATCTTGGGTAATCGCAGGGTACGACTCCAGTCCAGGAGACGGAGAGCCAACAGGGTCTCGGCCGGCGTGGACCGGTAGTCGTCAAGGAACCGCCAGTCCACCGCCTCGGGGTGGGAGAATCCCCCGCGCTCTTCCACAACGCGCCGGGATTCTTCCTGGGCCCACTCCAGCTGAGGACGACCGCTGAGACGATCCGAGAATCGGGCCAGTATCTCCCTGAGGTAGAGTACATCCACCGCCGCGTATCGCACCTGCGCCGATGAGAGCGGCCGGGCCGCCCAATTGGAGCGCTGCTGGCCCTTGCTGATGGCAACGCCCAACTCCGAGTCCAGTAACGCCGCCAGTCCCACCGGGTAGCGAAACCCGCAGAACGCGGCAAACACCTGCGTATCCGCAACCCCTCGGGTCTCCCGCCCGTACTGCCGCGCCACCAGTCGAGCATCGTCGTGCCCCGAGTGGAAGACCTTCGGTTCCTCCGGATCGGCCAGCCAGTCCAATACGGGAGAGAGATCACGCACTCCCAGAGGATCAACGAGAAACACCTCCCGGTCTGTAGCAAATTGCATGAGCAGCACGCGAGTGGTGTCGTTACTGAACTCCATATCCGCCGCCACTACGTCCGCGGCGCGCAGCGCTGCGATAAGGGCGGGGACTGCCCGGTCTGAGTCAACGATCCGTACCGGAAGTGAGGGGGTACCTGATTCTGCCATGGTGTAAGAGCATAGCCCACAATCCCATGGGATCATAGGAGGCTGCCGAGGCGGTGTGCACGTGGCCAACATTTGTTCCAACAATTGCTATCAAATGTATACTCGGGATATACTGTAGACGATGACTCCCAAACACCAGATCGTCCGCGATCACATTGAACACCTGATAGACACGGGAGAGATCAGGCCCGGGGACGCCCTTCCCGGCGAGATGGAGCTGTCCCGCGATCTAGACGTCAGCCGCAACACGATTCGCCACGCGCTGGATCAGCTCTCGCGAATCTACCGCATTGAGCGCACCCGGGGCCGGGGCACCATCTTTCATGGCCACCAGAGCCAGGACAGCGCCACGGCGAAATCGGTGGGATTCATAAACAGCTCCGTCACCTACACGATCTACCCTGGGATGATTCACGGTCTGGAAGAGGGACTCTTCCAGGGTGGGTATTCGATGATCCTCGCCAATGGAAACTATGATCCCAAGAAGGAACAGGAGTCAGCCCGGCGCATGCTCGCCCAGGGAGTCAGCGGCATAATCGTGGAGCCGATGATCAGCGCCCACCTCACCGCGGACAGCGACTTCGTGAAGCTGCTCAACAACGCCGGCGTGCCGATTCTCACGACCAACTGCGTGGTATCCGGCCTCAACGCCTCGCATATCACCATGAACGATTACTGGATCGGAACGCAGGCCGCGGACCATTTTCTGCGCCACAACCACCGGCGTCTGGGCTGCATCTACAAGGAGGACCCCGGAGCGGGCCATCTCCGAGCGGAGGGGTTTCGGGATCGCCTCCAAACCGCCGGAATCGAGCCGGATGAGTCGCTGTTTCTTGGCTACACCCAAGAGGATGAGCCGCTGGTGCCGGGTGTTCACTTTACCCGGACCCTCCTCGAATCCCCGGATCCACCCACGGCGATCTTCTATTTTAACGACCAAATCGCCGTGCAGGCGTACGAGCTGTTTCGCGATGAAGAGATCCGCGTTCCCCAGGATCTTTCGATTATCGCGGTAGACAACATTGCCGAGGCGGGGCACGTCCGGCCGGGCCTCACCACCTTCCACCACCCGAAAGAACTCATGGGAAAACTGGCGGCGGATGTGATGCTGAGCCACCTCGCCGCGCCGGCTCACGCATCCCCCTACGGCATCTCCCTGGAACCGCCCCTTATCGAGCGCGGGAGCGTGAGCCCCCGATAGGGGACGTCACCATCACATCGATTCGCGAGATGCTTCCACCGCGGTTGAAGACGTCCCGGGAGAGCTCCGGTGAGAGGCGGCACGTCGCCGTTTCCACGACGGAGCCATCGTGCAGGGTAACGCGCATACCCTGGGTATGATCGAGGTGGTACACCACCGGAACCTGGCAGTAGGTAAACGCTAACGCCCCTTTCGGCAGATCGATCGATTGCCACCTGCCGGTGAGATCGAGATACCTGAATGGTGCGCCTGCCGTCTCAAACTCCCGGGGAGAGATCAGGTTGGGGCAAAATTCCACGATACCCCGCTCCACCCGCACGCCGAGCTCTCCGAATCGGGCGATGACGTCTTCTTTCACTTGCCCGGTCATTCCCGGCTGCTGCGCACCGGCCAAGCCCGGCCTATGCGAGTAAGGGTCCACGGGGATCGCCCCGTCCCCGGCGTGCTCAGCGATCACGAGTTCCCAGTCGTGGTAGCTCTCAAACACCCGGGCGCGCTCTCCCTCGTACAGCGTGAGATGCCCTTCGTAGCCCCACGCCGCGGTGATCCAACCGCCGGCCAGCAGCACGAGGATCCCAACATGCGTTACGAATAGGCCTATCCGCCTCCAACGGCCCCAAACGCGGATGACCCCGCCAGTCAATGTATTGACGAAGAGCAGGATCAGCAGCAGATAGCGCCCCGGCAAGGCCATCGGGACAACGCCAAAGAATCGGTGAAT
>CAZNRF010000018.1:0-17136 GCA_964575075.1 uncultured Spirochaeta sp.
TGTCCGGCAGGGAATCACCGATTGGATTCACCGTTGGAAGAAGAACGGAGGGCTCACCGCGGCCAAGAAGCCGGTGAAAAACGCCGATCGCTGGCGCGGTCTTGACAATTTGAACGCGGTGGTCGCACCGAGACGGGAGTGGGTCCGTGGTCACGCCGGAGACGAACATAACGAAGCGTGCGACCAGGCGGTGCAACGGGAAATCCGAGGGCACCAACCGTAGTCTTTTGCAACCTCTCTTGAGAACTCCACAAGCGCCGTAGTTTGGGCCGCCGTATGTATGTGCAGGAGGATGCATGATATACGGATTCTCACCGGTGGGAGCCCTCGGGCTACTGGTTCGCGTAGAGGTTGATATTCGGCGGGGGCTACCCGGAACAGACGTGGTAGGTTTACCCAGCAGTGAGGTGCGCGAAGCCCGCGATCGGGTGCGGGTGGCGATTCGCAACAGCGGGTACGAGTACCCAACGGATCGTATACTGATCAATCTATCCCCGGCGGATGTGCCAAAGGTCGGATCCGGATTCGATCTGCCTATCGCACTCGCCATCCTCCAGCGCAGCGGGCAAGTGAAGCTTCCGGATCGTTTGCTTGCTACGGGAGAGCTCTCCGTGCGAGGCGAGATCGTGCCGGTTCGGGGAACGCTATCGGCCGTTCTGTCTGCTGATGATCACGAGGTGGGGGCCGTCGTTCTCGGAGAACGAGCGTTGCGTCACATGAGTTCGCACATCTCTCGGACCCCTGCGATACACTACGCCTCATCCCTTCGAGCACTCCGGAGCCATGGCTTACGCTGCGCTCCGCCTCGGATCGACGATACCATCGCATCTCGGGACTCCCTCTCCCTGGACGACATCATCGGTCAGCCGGCGCTCAAATGGAGCGCCACGGTGGCCGCCGCCGGCTTTCACAACCTGCTACTAATGGGACCGCCGGGAAGCGGGAAAACTATGGCCGCCCGAAGGTTGAGCACGCTGCTTCCCGATTTATCGCGCCTCGCGGGCCGCGAGGTCGCTCGGATATACTCTATGCGGGGCTTAGAGGGGAGCCTGCGACGAAATCGGCCGCCGGTTCGCATGCCCCATCATAGCGCCTCGGTAGAGGGGATGCTCGGCGGTGGGAAAGGAAACCTGCCTGGTGAGGTGAGCCTGGCGCACAATGGAATCATGATTCTGGATGAGGCCACGGAGTTTCGTCCGCGGGTACTTCAGGCCCTGCGCGAGCCGGTGGAGCGAAGACTCGTATCCATAAGTCGTGCCGGCCGGAGTGAGGAGTTTCCCGCTCGTTTTCAGCTGCTCTTAACCAGTAATCTCTGCCCCTGCGGCAAGTTGGGGCAGCCCGATGCGAGATGCATGTGCAGTATGCAAGAAATTGAACGGTACTGGCGTCGGCTGGGGGCTGCTCTCCTGGATCGTGTTGATATTCGGGTCCGCACCTACTATCAGGACACCCCTGCGTCGACTCCTTCCCATGAGGAGCTCTCGCGCCGCGTCCAGCGGGCGATTCACCGGCAGGAGCACCGGGCTGTGGATAGCCCGTGGGTCCGAAACGGGCTGATTCCGCCGGAAGCAGTCTCTCGATTGCTTCCGCTCACCGATGCCCTGGAGCGAGTGCTGCGACGACGGATGCAGCAGCTGGGGCTATCGGAACGGGCCGCTGCCAGTGTGCGCGCGGTCGCCCGAACACTCGCGGACCTGGCGGATCGGGATGACGTTACCGCCCGGGACATCCTGGAGGCGTCGGCGCTGCGAAGTCCGGGACCGGTGTAGACGGCTACGCTCCGTCGGCGCCGCGAGAAGGTTGGCAGGCGGGGTATGCACTCCGTATACTCCCGGTATGTCGCGGGCCCTCAAGCTCACAATCTATCTCTCTCTGGCAGTTGGTTTCGGGTGGGCGTTGCATGAGGTGAGCGATACACTTCGTGCCGGAAGCGGCGAGGGCGCGCCGCAAAGGGTGGAGCAGGAGATGAACGCGATTTCCTCAGATCCCTCGCCTGGACCGATACGGACGGATTTTGCCCCGGGGGCTTCCGACGCAACCGAAGAAGCTGCAATCTCGGTATATCGAGAGCGGAACGATGCTGTAGTAAACATCACCACCGAGACGGTTGCATACAACTGGTTTCTCGAACCGGTTCCGCAGGAAGGCACCTCGGGATCCGGTTCGATTATCGATGACCGCGGGTTTGTTCTTACCAATTACCACGTTGTCGACGGAGCATCCCGCGTGTTTGTCACGCTTGCCGATGGTGATCAGCTTGCCGGAGAAGTAATCGGCGCAGACTCGGAGAACGATCTCGCCGTAGTGAAGTTTGATTCTGACGGTCGAGAACTCGATACGATTCCGATGGGAGATTCCGACACGCTTCGAGTTGGCCAGCACGTAATGGCGATCGGTAACCCCTTTGGACTTGATCGGACGCTCACATCCGGAATTGTCAGTGGTCTTGGCCGCCCGCTCAGGGCGCGTAACGACCTGGTCATTCGCGACATGATTCAAACTGACGCTTCCATAAACCCAGGTAACTCCGGCGGACCGCTGCTGGACAGTCGGGGTCGGATGGTCGGTATTGCCACCATGATCTTTTCTCCCAGTGGCGGTTCGGTGGGAATCGGTTTTGCGGTACCGGTAAACACGGCTCGGCGGGTGGTGCCGGATCTCATCGAGTATGGTGTTGTCCGCCGCGGGTGGATCGATATCATCCCGCGACCGCTCTTTCCCCGGCTGGTTGAGTACGCCGGGCTTTCTCAAGATGCCGGTCTCCTCGTGAGCGAGGTTGTGCCCGGTGGTAACGCTGAGGAGGCGGGATTGCGCGGCGGTGCCCGGTCCGAGGCGGTGCGGTATGGACGGACCGTGATCTATCTCGGTGGCGATATTATCACCACCGTCGATGATGTGCCGGTAGCCTCGATCGCTAATCTCTATGAGGCTTTGGAAGACAAACGTCCCGGAGATATGGTCACTGTCGAGTTTGTGCGCAACGGCCGCACTATGGAGACGGATGTTCGCCTCAGCGAGCGGCCTGCACAGTTTCAATGGGACTAAGAAGGATGAGACCAACCAGAAGGATGCACGTGGAATGCCCGAATTTCGTATAGCAGCAGACTACCAGCCGGCGGGAGACCAGGGGCAGGCGATTGAGAAATTAAGTACCGGGGTGCGCCGGGGAGATCGATTTCAGACGCTCAAAGGAGTAACCGGATCGGGAAAGACGTACACCATGGCGAAGGTGATTGAAGAGACGCAACTGCCGACCCTGGTTGTCAGCCACAACAAGACGCTGGCGGCGCAGCTCTACCGCGAGTTCAGTGAGTTCTTTCCGGAAAACGCCGTGGAGTATTTTGTCTCCTACTACGACTACTATCAGCCGGAGGCCTACGTCGCTGCCCGCGATTTGTATATTGAAAAAGACGCTTCCATAAACGACGAAATCGATCGTCTGAGATTGTCGGCCACGACCAACCTGCTCGAGCGGCCGGATGTGGTTGTAGTCTCCACGGTAAGTTGCATCTACGGTCTGGGTAGTCCGAAAGACTACCGCGATATGCGCATTCGGGTAGATCGCGGTCAGTTCCTCGACGTTGATTCGGTGCGGCGAAAGCTCATTGAGCTGCAGTACGAGCGCAATGACCAGGTGCTGCAACGGGGCAAGTTTCGCCACAAAGGGGATGTTCTGGAGATCTTCCCAGCATACCTGGAGGAGGCGTATCGGATCGAGCTGGACTGGGATGAGGTGTCCGCCATTCATAGAATGAATCCACTCACTGGAGCGGTAGAAGACGAGATGGAGACTCTGTTCGTGTATCCCGCCAAGCACTTCGTCATGCCGGAGTCGCAACTGCAGCAGTCCCTCGGCGGCATCAGAGAAGAACTGGATCGTCGTTACCAGGAGCTTATGCAGGCCAATCAGCTGGTGGAGGCGCAACGGCTGAAAACCCGCACTGAGTACGATCTTGAGATGATGGAAGAGATGGGCTACTGCCCGGGCATTGAGAACTACTCACGGCACCTCAGCGGTCGGGTTCAGGGTGAGCGACCGGCCACATTGATCGATTACTTTCCGGACCGTTTCCTTACGCTGATCGATGAATCTCACGTCACGGTGCCACAGATCCGAGGTATGTATGCCGGTGACCGATCCCGCAAGGAGTCCCTTGTCCAGTACGGATTTCGGCTGCCTTCAGCGTTGGATAACCGACCGCTGGTGGAAGATGAGTTTCTCCGTCTTACCGACCGATGCATCTACGTGAGCGCAACCCCCGGTGAGGCGGAAACGACTCGTTCGACCCAGGTTGTAGAGCAGATCATCCGTCCTACCGGGCTGCTTGATCCTCAGATCTCCGTGCGACCTACCACCGGCCAGATAGAGAATCTTCACGGAGAGATTCGAGCGCGAACCGCCGCGGGCGAACGCATTCTCGTCACCACGCTGACCAAAAAGATGGCCGAGGATCTCACCGACTATCTGGCAAATCTGGGCGTGAAGGTTCGCTATTTGCATTCCGAGATCGAAACGATCGAACGGGTGGAGATCCTTACGGATCTTCGCGCCGGAAACTTTGATGTTCTGATCGGGATTAACCTGTTGCGGGAGGGGTTGGATCTTCCCGAAGTCAGCCTGGTTGCAATTCTGGATGCAGACAAAATTGGGTTTCTTCGATCCGCCACGTCGCTCATTCAGACGATCGGGCGGGCCGCACGAAACGAGAACGGCATGGTTATCATGTACGCTGATGAAACCTCCGACGCGATGCGAGCCGCGATCGAAGAGACCGATCGTCGTCGCGCGATTCAGGAGGAGTACAATAGAGCTCACGGGATCACGCCGATTTCGATTCGAAAATCGATTCATGACATCCTGAAGCGGCAAAAAGAAGAGAAACGCTCAGATGAAGAGAGAAACCTGGAAATACTGAAGAAAAGCTATAATGTGGTGGTTCCCACGGAGCGTAAAAAACTCATATCCGTTCTGGAGAAAGAGATGCTCGAACACGCGAAGAATCTGGAGTTTGAGCAGGCAGCAGTACTGCTAGATGAGATCGACTCCCTGAAGGCGATGTAATGCGCAGAAGACGAACCACCATTTCATGGACGCTCATCGCGATTACGGCGGTGTTTGGGGCGGCGTGCTCCGGTCCGGATGACGCCCCCCTTGATCTACCGGAGACACCAGCGCTTGTCGGGCAGGGCAGGTACGCTCTGGTCACCGAGCAGTACGTGCGATTTCATGAGGAGCCTGATGTTGCCGCCGTGGTTATCGCGCATCGTCGTGCCGGGGATGTCCTGGAAATGATGGGTACTACCGCCGATGAGGAGTGGACGGAACTGCGTACTGACGGCGCCTCGGGTTGGGTGCAGAGCATTCATATCCGGCGCTTCGCGAGCCGTCGGCAGGCTACAAACGCGCAGCGGTTTCTGGAAGAGTGATGATTACCGACGCTGACGCGCTGGCACTGTTGCCGTGGATACTGCCGCCGCTCCTCGGCGCGTTTATTGGATATCTTACCAACGCATTGGCGATTCGGATGCTCTTTCGCCCGCTGCGACAGTGGAAAATTCTGGGGATTCCGATTCCACTGACTCCAGGGATCATTCCCCGTCGACGAAGTGAGCTCGCACATAACATCGGCGTTATGGTTGCCCGGGAGCTCCTTACCGCGGAGGTCTTTGCGAATCGCTTCGATGATTCCCGGTTCGGCCGTTCCATACAGACCTTTCTCGTTCGGGCGATCGATCGCGTCGCAGCAACGGAACTCCGGGCTGTGAGAGAGACATTTCCGGTAGATGCGCTCCTCAACGATATAGACCGATATGTCGTCAAGGTGATCGATATACTGACCGAGCCGGTGGCGGGTTTGCCCGTTCTCCAGGACATTACCCGTGATCACGTGGATCAACTGGTGCGGCAGCTGTGGCCGGATGCGCGAAACTCCCTGGAGCAGATCCTGCGTTCACCGGCAGTGCAAGCGGAGATGCATGTCCGGGCGCGACGAATCCTTCACTATTCTCTTGATCAGCTTACCTCGTTACAGCGTCTGTTTGTATCCGCTGCGCAGTATGATCGGCAATTGGAATCGCGAATACCGGCGATTGTACATCGTAGCACCGCAGAGATTCTGAATGCGGTTGATGCGGCCGCCACCCGGGAAGGGATCGTCAACGGTATCTACCAGTGGGTGTCAGCCAATCGTGATCGACCGTTGGGGGATCTGGTGGGTATGTCCGGAATGGAGAACGCGAGGGAAGCGGTGAAGGGAGCGTTACAGCTTGGTGACTCCGAAGAGAACTCTCTCCTCTCGCAGGAAGCGTTCCAGTGGCTCGAGCGTCACCAGCACCAGACGATCGGCGAGGTCATTCCCGTCATTCGCCGCAGGAGAGCAGGGGTGGCGCGCTGTATCGCCGTGAGGATTCAGGCTACGCTCTATCGGCTGACGCCGGATTTTCTGGAACAGATCAACATTCATGGCGTCGTGGTTGATCGAATTGAAAGCCTCGATATTGAACGCGTTGAAAGCCTCCTTCTGGGAATTATGCAGCGCCACCTGAAATGGATTAACGTGTTCGGGGCGTTCCTGGGGGCACTGATCGGAGGAGTGCAAGTCCTTCTGCGCATCCTCGGACTCTCCTGAGGCGGTCTATTTCGTCGTCTGCGGTATAGAGATTCGAAAGGCGCTGCCCTGGCCGGGGACGCTTTCCACGGCAACGGACCCGCCATGAGCCTGCGCGATATGCTTCACAATCGCGAGCCCCAGTCCGGTTCCCCCCATGGACCGACTTCGCGCACGGTCTACGCGGTAAAACCGCTCGAAGAGACGCGGTTGATCAACGTACGGAATACCGGGTCCATCATCCGCTACCGTAATATGCAGCGTGTCAGCATCCCGTTCGAACGTGAGATCTATTGTAGAACCATCCGGGCAATAGGTAATGGCGTTGTCCACGAGGTTGGTAATCGCCTGCTCAAGGAGACTGCCGGCGGCTCGTGCAGTGGTAAGTGTTCCGGGATACTCCCGTATACGGATCTGTTTTTCCTGGGCTCGGAATTGTACGTTGTCCCGCACGCGTCGACACAGTGTCTGGAGTTGAACCTCCTCGGTGGTGATCTGCTCGTGATTCTGTTCGAGACGGGATAACTGCAGAAGGTCTTCGATGATAGCATTCAATCGATGGGTTTGATTCGCGATGATATCAAGAAACCGATGCGCCTGATCGGTTTCTTCCAACGCACCCTCGCTTAACGTTTCCACGAAACCAAGGATCGAGGTTATGGGAGTCTTCAATTCGTGCGATACGTTGGCAACAAACTCTTTTCGAATTTGCTCCAATTCGTTGAGGCGGGTGATATCGTTTAAGACTACCAGCGCGTGGGGTTCTCCCCCGATCTCTAAGGGCGTCCCGTGAACCTGCATGTGTCGCGGCGGATTGGAGTAGATTACGATCCGCCGCTCCTGTTGACTCGCCGTCGCGAAGGTGCTGCGCACCAGATCGAAAAGTTCGCTGTTTCGGATCACCTCTAAGAGCGTGCGATACTCGCCTCGACGGTTCGTCAGCTCACTGGTGTGAAACAATCTCTGTGCAGCCGGATTCATAGACGTGATGCGGTGGTAGCCATCGACAAGGAGAACCCCCTCGACCATCGCCTCTAGAATCGCCTCCAACTGCTGCCGCTGATTCCGGATCGCATCGATTCGTGTAGAAAGCTGTGCCGCCATACTGTTCATCGCTTCTCCCAACCGATAAAACTCGATCGGTTCCGCGAGGATGGAACGCGACTGGAGGTTTCCTTCTGCAAAACTGGCGGCGGTAGTTTGGAGGAGCCGGAGTGGACTCTGGATGTTACGAACAACACGGTAACTGATCAGCAGCACCGCCAGGAGAATTATGCCCACCATGAGCGATAGCCAGAGAGCCAACGCCGTCAGTTCCTGCTGCAGCTCTCGTCCATCGTTGAGAACCGCCAGATAGGCGGAAGTGCCTTCCCCCTCGGTTTGATCGATTGCGAGGGGGACTACCGCACCGATTACCAACGCGTCGGTATCGCGGGGTGTTATCTGGGAGTGTCTCCGCAGCACAGCGGTAGCCAGTTGGGAAGTGGACGCCGGAGAGATCTCAACGTTGTGCCGAAAGATAGCCTCTCCGTCCGGAGTAAAGAGGATGACACCCGGGCCGGTGTCGGAAACGACCATTCGAATCCATTGAACCGCCCCACCCAGCGTCTTGGGTTCGGTGTGAGCGAAGGCGGCCTGGAGTACCGTCGCGTGGTTCGTTGAATAGTTCAGAATCATCTCCATGCGGTAGGAGCGGGCGGCCAGGAAGATGACCGCCGCCATAGCTACCACGATGAGTATCATCCGCAACGCGAACTGGGGAAAAATCAGCCGAATGAGCGTACGGGCCATAACTCTCGCGGTCCGCCGAGCAACTAGGCCGCACGAAAACGGTATCCGACTCCTCGTACCGTCTCCACCAAATCACCGCAGCGATCTAGTTTCTTTCGCAATCCGAGGATCTGCACATCCACCGACCGTTCGGTAACGGGGTAATCCTTGCCGTGCACTGCATCGATGATCTGCGTTCGGGAAAAGACCCACCCGGGATTGGTCATGAGAAACGCCAGGATGGCGAACTCCGTGGCGGAGAGCTCTACCTCGGTATCTCCGCAATACGCCTCGTGGCGACTGATGTCGACGGTTACGCCATGGAAACTGAGTGTACCGGAAGAGGGTGTTGCTGCAGCTTCGGTGCGCCGCATTACCGCCTTGAGCCGGGCCACCAGCACCTTGGGACTGAACGGTTTCGTGATGTAGTCATCCGCCCCCTGTTCAAGCCCCGCCACCATGTCCGCGTCTTCCGTCTTTGCGGTAAGCATGATCACGGGAATTTTCTGGGTGTTTTCCTGATTCTTGAGACGATTGCACACCTGAATCCCGTCGATTCCGGGGAGCATGAGGTCGAGGACGATCGCCGCGGGATGGGTCTGTTCCGCGGCGGCAAGCGCCTCCTCACCGGTACCTACCGTGTGCACGGTAAATCCCTCTTTCTGCAGGTTGTAACGGACGAGCTCTTGGATATCGACTTCATCGTCTACAACCAATATCGTCTGGTCCCCCATGGTCACGCCTTGTTCAACTCAACGTGCTCACCCGTCTTGGCGTACACGATCCACTCACACATGTTGGTCACGTGATCGCCGAGGCGCTCCAGAAATCGGTTCAGGAACACCAGGGCGGTGCCGGTTTCCACCCGATCCGGATTGGCGGCCATCATCGCAAGTAACTCCTGGTACAACGCGCGGTGCATCTGGTCAATATCGTCATCTCGACGAGCGACCTCCCGGGCCTGTTCCGGGTCGTGATTCACATACGAGGTGATCGAGTCATGCACCATGGAAATACCTTTTTCGGTCATCTCGGCGAAATGAGGGAGCGTCTCCCGAAAGACCGAGTCGGTGAGCTGATCCATCACCCGTACCAGATGCCGGGCATGGTCTCCAATACGCTCCAAGTCGGAGGATATCTTCATCGCTACCAGAATCTCCCGCAGATCCGTCGCCACCGGTTGTTCCGTCGCGATAATCTCCGTGCAGCGTTTATCCAGGGCAAACTGCAGGGTATCGATTTGTTGGTCGTTCTGCTTGACCTGCTCCGCCAGATCATAATCCTGGTTGGTGACCGCGGTAAGCGCCTTTCGGAGCGCCTCCTCCACCAGGGTCCCCATTTGCAGAACATCCTGATACATCAAGTGCAGCTCGTTCACAAAGTGTTGTCGCGTTTCCATTGGTACTCTCCTTGGGTAATGGGTCGAAAATCAGAAGGATCAACCGAATCGTCCGGAAATGTACGCCTCGGTTCGCTCTTCCCGGGGATTGAAGAATATGTCTTTCGTATCTCCCGCCTCGATGATCCAGCCGTTCAAAAAGAAGGCTGTCTGGTCGGAAACGCGTCCGGCCTGTTGCATGTTGTGGGTCACAATAATAATCGTATACCGCTCCTTCAGCTCCGTGATCAGGTCCTCAATCTTTGCCGTGGAGATCGGGTCCAGCGCGCTGGTGGGTTCATCCATCAGGATCACATCGGGCTCAACCGCGATCGCTCGGGCAATACACAATCGCTGTTGCTGACCTCCTGATAACTCCAGTGCGTTTTGCTTTAGTTTATCCTTTACTTCATCCCAAAGGGCGCATTTCTTGAGACTCGTCTCTACTAATTCGTCCATATCACCCCGGAAGCCGTTGATCCGAGCTCCCCAGGCGATATTCTCGTACACGCTCTTTGGAAATGGGTTCGGTTTCTGGAACACCATACCCACCCGGCGCCGGACTTCTACCGGATCCACTTCCTCAGCGTAAATGTTCTGGTCATTGAAATAGACCTCGCCCTCGGCTCGTGTCTCCGGGATCAGGTCGTTCATGCGGTTCAGACAGCGAAGAAGGGTGCTCTTGCCACATCCGGAAGGTCCGATCAGGGCGGTTACATGGGACCGCATGAAATCCAGACTTACATCGTGGAGTGCCTGAAACGTACCGTAGTAGAAGTCCAGGTTCTTGGTTTGCATCGCCAACGTTGCTTCCATCGGTTCATACTCTCCTGTTTTTGGCTATTCGGTTGCGAGTGATAATTGCGGCGGCGTTCATGGACAGCATGAGCACCAACAGCACGATAATCGCTGCCCCGGCCACGTTGCGAAACTGTTCCTGTGGTCGCGCGGACCACTGGTAGATCTGGATCGGTAGGGTGGTAAACTTAGAGAAGATCGATTCGGGATCGACGGTGATAAACGTTGAGGCTCCCACCACCACCAGGGGAGCCGTCTCACCCACCGCTCGGGAGATCGCCAGAATCGTACCGGTGAGAATGCGGTCAAAGGATGCCGGCAGAATATGGTGCCAGATCGTCTGCCACTTGGTGGCGCCGATGCCATAACTCGATTCTCGCAGACTGGCCGGAACCGCCTTAATCGCCTCGCGGGAGTTGATAATGATAATTGGCAGAATCAGGAGCGCCAGCGTCATGCCGGCAGAGACGATGGTTCTGCCCTGGGTTATCCCCCCAAGGAGACGCACGAAGATCGCCAGTCCCAGGAGCCCGTAGATAATCGAGGGTACTCCCGCCAGGTTATAGATGTTCACTTCGATGATTCGATTATACCATTTGTCCGCCCGGGCGTACTCTTCGAGGTAGATCGCGGAGGCGACGCCGATCGGAAATGAAACTACCATAACGATGAGAATCATCCACAATGATCCCAAAAATGCGGTGCGAATACCGGCCAATTGCGGACTTGGATTCTGTGGAGTGCGGAGAAAGTTAATGGTAAGCCAACTACGAAATTGCAACACTGATCCTGGATACTCAGCGTGCACGGCGCGGATCGCTTCTTGTTCAAAGAGTGACTCTGCAAGTGACCACGATTCGATCACGCGGGGACTGATGATTCGTTCCTGCACCAAGAGCGCAAGGTCAACAGTCGATCGCTCCTCCAAAGGGACTTCAGAATTGAAGCGTCGAATAAGTCCCTGGGAAAGATTCTCTTCGAGCAAGACGATGAGCTCGTCGTTTTCCATATCTTCCAGGTTTCCGCTTGCGACCAAGCTGTCCGGCTCCACCTCATTTTCCACGATGACGAAGCCGAAGACACGGTTGAAAATGTTGAGAATGAGAACCACCAGTGCCAAGACAGCGATCGTGGTTGCCAGGTAGAACAGTACTTGCCACACCTTCCCGCGAATCCGGCGCTGTTGAATATTGGCCATAATCTCTTCATGACGGTGGGTGATGTGTTCTTCCGGAGCCGAGCTCATTCGTACACCTCCCGGTATTTTTCAACGATCCGCCGGCTGATGATGTTGAGGGTAAGGGTGATAAGAAAGAGGACCAGGCCCAAGGCAAAGATACTGTTGTAGTCAATGGAGTTATAGCTGATATCACCGCCACTGATCCGCACAATATACCCGGTGAGCGTCTCCGCCCCCTCGAAGGGATTGAGGGTGAAATTGGGCCCGGCGCCGGCGGCGAGGGCCACGATCATCGTCTCCCCAACCGCGCGGGAAAGGGCAACGATAAACGCGGCGGCAATGCCGGAGAACGCTGCCGGCAACACGATCTGCATCGAGGTTTCCATCTTGGTGGAGCCGAGTGCGAACGATGCTTCCCGGAGGCTGCGCGGTACCGCGCTGAGTGCATCTTCGGTCATGGAAGAGATCAAGGGAAGGATCAGGATCCCCATCACGATTCCTGCGGAGGCGGTGTTATAGACGTCAACGATGTCGTTGCCAAAGATCGACTGCAGCAACGGCGTCATGAAGGTAACGGCAAAGTAGCCGTATACCACGGTGGGTATTCCCGCCAGTATCTCGAGAATTGGTTTTAACGTTCCTCGCACCTGGGGAGACGCATACTCACTCAAATAAACCGCCACCATCATCCCCAAGGGAAACGCCACGAGCATTGCGATGGTGCTCGTCATCAGTGTAGCGGAAAGCAGCGGCCAAATTCCCAGCTTACCAATCACCGGTTGCCACTCGGTCCCGGAGACAAACTCCCAAAGGCTCACCTCCGGGTCCCCGAAGAAGAGCCACGATTCTTTGAGTAGTTCATAGACGATTCCGATCGTGACGAAAATGGATAGCGCGGCGCAGAGAAAAAGAAACCACTGGATCGCTTGTTCGTGTGGCCGTGTCTTGCGGGAGAAGTCGAAGTGCTTTGGTGTCTCCCCGCGTGAATCCGACATAGATCCTCCGATTACAAAACGAGAGGAGCCCAACGGACTCCTCCCGGACAAATTACATCGTTTCGACTAAGAATGCATCAAGATGAGTAACTGATCAACTCAGTACATATCTCCTACCGCATCAAGCCAGCTCTGTTTGGCCCCGTCAATCGCGGCAGCGGGTGCCTCAAAGTATCCAACGCCCAGCATACCTTCCGCGGCGTTATTGAGCACGTACGCCAGCCATGCTGCTACCTGCGGCTTCTCGCGCATGATATCCGCGTCGCTGTACATGAACAGCGGACGGGCGATCGGATAAGAACCGTTGTCTACGTTCTCCGTGTTTGCCTCGACGCCATCAATGCTCAGAATCTTCAGTCGGTCGCCCTCGCCGGCGTAGTATGCATACCCAAAGAAGCCGATCGCGTTGGGGCTGCCCTCAATTCCTTGCACCAAGATATTGTCGTCCTCGGAAAGCTGCGTGTTGGGAGCGGCGAGCAGGGGCTCCTCATCCTCGTCAAAGACCGTTTCCACGAAGTAGTCAAACGTGCCGCTGTCGGTACCGGGGATAAACCGCTGGATCTCTTCATCAGGCCAATCGGAATTGACATCACTCCAACGCTCGGCCGTCATAATCTCAGCCAGATCCTCGATGCTTGCGTCGTCGATCCAGTCGTTCTCGGGATTGACCACAACCGCCAGAGCATCGGTGCCGATGCGGAACTCGATCGGGTCCAGACCGTTGGCTTGCATAGCTTCGACTTCGCTGTCGCGAATCGCGCGACTCGCATTGGAGACATCGCTTTCACCAGCGGCAAATCGCTCATATCCACCACCCGAACCGATGCTGTCGATCGTGAGGTTTCCAGAGTATCCCTCGTCTTGGAACATCGCCGCCAGGTATTCAGCAGCCGGAAATACCGTGGAGCTTCCGGCGGTGTTAACGTCGCCTTCTACTTCGAGTGCGTTCACCTGCGGAAAATCGCCCTCGTCGATGACCCATTCCCAGCCGGTAGCCATGTCGTCGGCGCTGCTGTCCGCACCTTCCTGCTGTCCCCCGGCAAATGCAAGTCCTGCTACCAGGAGCATCGCCATAATCGTACTGAACTGCTTCATCTCTGTTCCCCCCTTGAGGAATGATTATGTGATAAGCCTTGCGGCTTCCATGAAGCATCACATACGGCGTAGATGAGTTGATCGTTAGGATAGTGTGAGAATTGTGTTAATACCCTGAATTGGCGAAGATCAGTCAAGCAGTTGGTGCGCGCGGAGCTCCTCACTAAACCAGTCATGAAGGGCAACGATCCTGTTATAGAAGCTGTTTCTGGCGCGTTCCTGCATACCAAACATCGCCGGGACGCGCACCGCCAGATTCCCGTAAAACGTGAGCTCTCCCCGCTCCGGCGCCGGGCGTACCAACAGATACGTGCGGAGATTACCCGGACGCACCAAGGGGACGATCGTGTACACCATGGTGGTCTCGTTCTCAATGGAAACCAAAAACGAATCATCCCGGGCGGTATATTCCAGGTGCTGTACGTTTCGTCCAAACGAGCCGTCCCGTTGAAACGCCCACAGTTCGGACTCATCCGGTATCGCGTTCACCAACGGGTCTGGAATACGGGTATCACCATCGGGTCCGTCCACGGCATAGCTCTCATGGTAGAACACCTGCATCTCTTCATCACTGGCGGAGTAGTACTCTATCCCCTCCATCGTACTGACGCTTCGAAGGATGTTGTAGATCTGGAGACGGCCCGCTTCGGTAAACGCATCCTCCGTTACGGGAATTGCGAGTGAAATCTCGATACCGATCCGGGGCTTGAGTGCCTGAAGGCCATCCCTGATCTCCTCCGTAAACGGGGACTGCGGGGCAAGCTCCATCTGCACGCGGTCCTCGTAGAAATTGCTCTCATCGTTGGTCAGTTCCCGAGGGCGCTCGCCGTCCTGCGCAGAAACCGCACCGCCGATACCGAAAAAAACTACAGCCAGAATTGCAGGTAACCAGAATCGCATGGTACCGTACCGTACTACGCCGCAGGCCGCAAAACAACACTATGAGCACAATCGTTTTCACCGGTGGGGGCACCGGGGGCCATGTATATCCGGGACTCGCCGTTCTTGCTGCACTGCCGGTGGCCGATCAGGCGCAGGTGGTCTGGATTGGATCGCGCCGCGGGGTGGAGCGGACTATCGTGACGAAGGCGGGAGTTCCATATTACGCGATACCGGCGGGCAAGCTCCGCCGCTATTTTGACATAGAAAACATCTTGGATTCGTTTCGGGTATTGGCGGGAATCTTTGCCGCTTACCGTCTTCTGAGGCGGCTTGCCCCGACGGTGGTGTTTTCTAAGGGCGGGTACGTTGCGGTACCCGTGGTCATTGCGGCCCACCTCCTGCGTATTCCGGTGGTTATTCATGAGTCTGATGCGGACCCGGGCCTCGCTACACGAATAACCGCTCCCATGGCATGCCGGATCCTCCTTCCCTACGAGGAAACGCGCCGGGCTTTTCCCAGGAGGTTGCACAAAAGAACGATGGTTTCCGGAAATCCGGTGCGTCCGGAGTTTCGAACCGCCGCGATTGCGGGGATATTACCGCACATCGGGTTGCCGGAGACCGATCTTCCGGTGATCTTCATTACCGGAGGATCTCTCGGCGCGCGGCAAGTGAATCTTCTGGTGCGGGAGACGATCAGTGAGCTCACCCGCGAGGCGGTTGTCGTTCACCAGACGGGCGAACATAGCGCCGGGATGATCCCGGAGATTGCGGCCCGCGCGGAGCGAGACCGATATCACGGGGCTCCTGGATTCACCGCCACTTTCCCGGCGCTTATGCGGCGAGCGGATCTGGTGATCGCGCGGGCGGGAGCAGGCACGATCTGGGAGATCGCCACATGCCGCCGTCCATCGGTCCTCATTCCGTTATCCCAGGGAGCGTCCCGGGGAGATCAGCTGCGAAACGCGGCGCGGTATGCCGCCTCCGGTGCGGCAACCGTGTTGGACGACCCAAACCTCGATGGAAACCGGCTTCTTGCGGCAGTCCGTGGGATTATACGTGACCGCGACCGGTGGGAGCGCATGGCTCGAGCCGCCGGGACATGGGCGTCGGGGGATGCCGCGGAACGCATCGGGGAAGAGCTAAGGGTAGTCTCCCGAAGCAGAGCGCGATACTGTACGATGAAGGGCGGCGGACTATGAACATTTCTCTGAGCGGGTTAGACATCGTATTCCTTATTCTGATCGCATTTGCCGCGCTGCGAGCGGGTATTCGCGGGTTCGTACATGAGTTTCTTTCCATGGCGGCGGTCCTGCTGGGGATCGGATCGGCGGTGCTGTTTTCCGGGATCGCAGCACAGCTCTTGCAGCCATACCTCGGTGGTGGGACATGGTCTCAGGTGGTGGCGTTTCTGGGGCTTTTTCTGGTCGTGTACGTGGTGGTGAAGCTCTTCGAGAACGCCCTCAATCGGCTCATTGAACGGATAAACCTGGAGAGTCTGGACCGGGCGTTGGGATTCTTCCTCGGAATCGCAGAGGGGTTGTTTCTGGTATTCGTGCTGGTGTTGATACTCCAGTTGCAGCCGGTATTCGATGTGGAGCGGCTGCTCTTGGAGAGCGAGATCTCACGCTTCCTGATCCCGTTGCTTCCCTACGCCGAGCGAGCTTTGGATGTGGGCATCTGATGTTTGAGAACATTCTTGGACTGGAATCGGTTGTCGCGGATCTTACCCATGACGTGGAGAAGGAGCATCTTCCCCACGCGATCATGCTGGCAGGCCCTCGGTATGGCGGTAAGTCTTCGATAGCCCTGGAGTTAGCCCGTGTCCTCAGCTGCCACGAGCGCGGACAGTGGGGCTGCTCCTGCCGATCGTGCCGATTGCAGCGCGGTTTACAACACCGGGACACGGTGCTGGCGGGAGATCGCTATTTCGAACTCGAGATCTCCGCGGCGCGATCGGCGTTTGAACGGGAGCCGCGGCCGGGTACCGCCTTTCTGTTGGTGCGGGCCGTACGGAAGTTGGTGCGTCGCTTTGACTCGTTCATGTGGCCTGAGGCGCGAATGAAGAAGGTAGAATCGACGATTACCGCCGTCGAGGAGTCACTGGAGCAGATTGAACCCGCAGATTATCGCGATGCCCCGTGGAAACAGCTTTCACACGATGAGCTGACGGCTGTTCTGGACGCGATCGACACGCAGACGGCACAACTGCAGCAGCAGCTTCCGCATGATCCGGTGCCGGTAGATCTGGTGCGGGCGATCGCATCCTGGGCCCATCTCTCTTCCGCGACGCGGGCAAAGGTTCTGATCATCGAAGAAGCGCACCCGCTGCAGGAGGGGGGGCGAAACGCCCTGCTCAAACCGCTCGAAGAGCCCCCCGGAGGACCCACGATCATCCTCAGCAACCCCCGGCGTACGGCGGCGACCCCC
>CAZNRF010000019.1:0-17073 GCA_964575075.1 uncultured Spirochaeta sp.
GTTTCCGTCCCAAAACACGGAAGCCGATGGCTACTCGGGAACCGCGCCGGTGGATAGCTTCTCCCCCAATGGCTTCGGACTCTACAATGTCGCCGGCAACGTCTGGGAGTGGTGCGCCGACTGGTTCTCACCCGACTGGCACCTGCCGGAAGCTCCTGACACCAGACGTGACCCTGTGGGGCCAAGCCATGGCGACCGCCGGGTCAACCGCGGCGGCAGCTATCTCTGCCACGACAGCTACTGCAACCGCTACCGCCTAGCGGCGCGCAGCTCTAACACCCCCGACTCCAGCACCGGCAATCTGGGATTTCGGGTGGGGCGGAGTGGGACCGGTCGTGCTTGACAAGTGAACGGTGCCGTGATGACCTTGGGCTTGAGGAGCACTTCATGAGATTCAGCACCATCCAGGGACGGTTCTCAGCGGATTATATGCTGCGGGCAGCGCAACACCACCACGTTCAGCTCAGCGCTATGGCTGACCAGAAAGCGAATATCATCATCGGGTTTTCGTCGGTTATCCTCAGTGTTGGTATCACCCAATTGGGCAGCGGGCCGATTTTGTGGGCGGTGCCGGTTCTGACGGTGTTTTCCGGGATTGCGCTGGTCTTCGCGGTGCAAGCCGTGACTCCGCGGTTCCGTCGCCAAGAGCATCCGGATAAACAGTCGATAGCGAATCCACTCTTCTTCGGACACTTCACGGAGCTCTCTCTGGACGAGTATGAGCGAGAGATGGAGGAGATCCTGGCGGAGGACGCGGCGATCTACCGCACGGTGGTGCGCGATATCTACCAGCTGGGACAACTGCTCAAGTACAAGAAGTATCGCTACCTGGCGATTAGCTACCGCTTTTTCTGGATCGGAATTGTGACGGCGCTGGTTGCTTTACTTTCACAGTTGGGTTTGCGGGCGGCCGGGGTGGGAGTATAACGGCTCCCACGACTCGGACCCCAACTCAGTCGCAACCGGGCTCGGACAGCTTCTTGGCGTCAACGAGAATGATGAGCTGTTCCGGCAATCCGTTGAGCAGATTCCGGGGGATGATAAAGTTGTGACGGTTTGAAAGATCGATAATGAACTCCAGATGATCGTAGTTCCAGTTGTGGAAATCATCCGCTGTGCACTCGGCCTTGATCGTTTGCACAATTTCACCGCAAATCTCAGCGAGTTCTTCTCCTTCATACGCAGCTACCGCTTCGTCGAATAGGGCTTCCGCCTCCGCCTGATCCTGAAGTTCCGCGAGAAACTCGTCCCGCAGCGCGGCCTCGTCGACCGACCCATCCTGTGATACTGTGTTTCGAAACGGTGCGTACATTATTCCCTCCGTCTTTCTGATAAAGAAGTTGTTATTCCGGTTACAATATCCTTAAGTCTAAATTTTGTAAACGAGTAGTTGTGAAAGAATTTCTTTTTCTCTTTTCGGTTAAATTAAATGCTGAGCTTCACATAAAAATTATTGACTCTATGGCACTCTTACGATATAGTCATGTTTATATCGATAACAGAGGGTAGATTGCTGATGAGCTTTCTCAGATTACTTGTCATGGAGGTAGTAACCAGTGAGTGATACGACCAACGCTGCGGCTTCCGGTTCAGGCATCCAACGGAGCCGGACATCGCGGACTAGAAAGAAGAAAAAGAGCCAGATACCGTTGGGTATACTCGCGGCGCTCTTCATTATCGGGATCGGTGTGTTCATCATGACCAACTCCGCGCGGCTGGGTTTTTTCTGGTTCACCGGAATCGGTTTTGGATTCATTCTGCAGAAGGCGCGGTTCTGTTTCACCGCTTCCTTGCGGGATCCGTTTCTCACCGGGGGTACCAACCTGACCAAGGCTGTCCTTACTGCCTTTGCGGTAACCAGTATCGGCTTCTGGGCGATCATGTACGGCGCTCACAGTGCGGGCGCACCGGTTCCCGGAATGGGATTCGTGGCACCGGTGGGCGTACACACCGTAGTTGGCGCGTTCATCTTTGGTATCGGCATGGTTATTTCCGGCGGATGTGCTTCGGGAACGCTGATGCGCGTGGGTGAAGGATTTGGCATGCAGATGCTCTCCATCGTCTTTTTTGTGGTGGGCTCTCTCCTCGGCGCGGCGACCTTTGGGTGGTGGCAGCTCAACTTCATCTCCGTGTCTCCCCGCGTACACTTGCCGGAACTCTTCGGCTGGTTTGGAGCGATTGTGGTCCAGCTCCTTATCATCGTTTTTCTGTGGATCGCGGCTGACAAGTTTGCAAAGAAAAAACAAGGTGCGGGTTCGCACTAAAAAAAAATCCTGTGGAGGGTATAGGTATGAAAGAAGAAACATTGGATTGTTTGGGCGAGGCGTGCCCGGTGCCGTTGGTAAAGGCTCAAAATGCGCTCGAGAAACTGAGTGTTGGTGACGTGCTGGTTGTACAGATCGATCACTCCTGTGCCATGAAGAACGTTCCCGAATGGGCCCGAGAAGCGGGACACAACGTCGAGATCGAAGAAGTTGATGACGGCGAGTGGGAAGTTGTAATCGAGAAGGCGAAGTAAGGACGAGGCGCTCTATGCTGAAGAAACTGTCGGATACGATTGCCGCCAATGACTACTACAAGCTGTGGCTGAAAGACGCCTGGCCCTATCTGACGGGAGCAATTCTGCTTTCGGTATTTCAGATTGTCACGATGGCTGTGACCGGAACCCCCTGGGGTGTGTCGGCAGCCTTCGCTAACTGGGGCGCCTGGATCTTCGAAGCGCTGGGTGGCTCGGTGGATAAATGGTTCTACTTCTCCTCCGAGGGTGCCCAGCGTGTACTCGATCGGGGATTCCTGAGCGACCCCGCTACGATCCGAAATCTCGGCATTATTGCCGGTGCGCTGTTTTCCGTGCTCATTGCATCGGGATTCAAGTTTAAGAAAATCAAGACCGGTAAGCAGGTCGTCGCGGCAACTCTGGGTGGTCTGCTCATGGGCTATGGCGCACGAGTCGGCTTCGGCTGCAACATCGGAGCGCTCTTCTCCGGAGTATCCGTGCTATCGCTCTCAGGATGGGTCTTTGCGATCTTCATCTTTCTGGGCGCAATCGTTGGCAGCAAGATGCTGGTCAAATACTTCATGTAACGGAAGGACGATCTCATGCGAGAAAAGAAAATTGAACAATACGACGTAGTAATTATCGGTGGTGGTCCCTCCGGTCTCACTGCCGGAATCTACTGTGGCCGGGCTCATCTGAAAACGCTGCTCATCGAGAAATCTTTGGTCGGTGGACTGGCAACGTACACCAATGAAATACAAAACTACCCCGGGTTTCCTGAAGGAACGACCGGTCTTGGCCTGATGGAACACTTTCAGAAACAGGCGAAGAGGTTTGGCGTCAAGTTTAAGCTCACCGACGTAAAGAACGTGGAGCTCGAGGGCGAAGTGAAACGGGTAGAGACGTTTCGCAATATCTTTGAGGCAAAGACGGTAATCATCGCCAGCGGCGGACGCCCCCGGATCACCCGGGCCAAGAATGAAGAGAAGTTTCTGTTTGATAAAGGAATTTCCTTCTGTGCTACCTGCGATGCCGCAGCCAATACGGACAAGCGTGTAATGGTGATCGGCTCCGGTGACGCGGCGATTGAAGAGGGAACATTCCTCTCCAAGTTTGCCAAAGAGGTGATCGTCAGCGTAATCCACGATGAGCCGAAAATGGACTGCAACGAGATCGCCCGGGATGCGGCTCTGGCCAACCCGAAGATGAGCTTTGTGTGGAACAGCATGGTCGACAGTTTTGAGGGAGAGGATCATCTCGAGCGAGTGAACCTGAAGAACCTCAAGACCGGAGAGATCATTCCAATAGATGTGGACACCTGTTTCGAGTTCATCGGGTACGAGCCAAACACGGAGATCTTCGTGGACAAGGTGAACATGTCCAAGCGGCAGTACATCTACACGAATGAGAACATGGAAGTGGGTATCCCCGGAGTGTTCGCCTGCGGTGATGTGCGGGAAAAAGACCTCAAACAGGTGGCTACCGCCGTTGGTGATGGAGCGATCGCCGGTGTCGAAGCGGAGAAGTATATCGCTGAGACGGAGATCTTTGAGCAGCAGATCATGCAAAAAGAAAAGATCGGTGTGATCTACATCTATAGCGCCATCGATGCCCCCAGCCGGGAACTGCTGCCGATGCTGCAGGAGATCGAGAAGGCCTACAGCGGTCAGGTGAAGCTCAACGTGATTGATCAGTACAAAGGAAAGAGCCTGTGCGATCGTCTCGGATGCGATGTGGAACCGATGTCGACGCTCTTCACCAAGAACGGTGAAATCGTGGATACCCTGGGCAAAGCTGATAAGAAAGCGATCATTGAGCGCCTTGATAAGCTGGTAGAGAATCCGGTGGGAGCGACGGTATGAGAGCCGGAGTTTTGATGGGTCGTCGTGCCGCATTAGCCGGCGCATCGGCCCTCCTTCTGGTAACAATCCTGATCCTCCCCGGCTGTGCGCCGGAGCCCACGGGTGCGACGGGGACGGAGATCGTCGAGGCTTCCGAGGTATCGGAACTGCTGGAACAATCCAACGCCGTCCTGGTCGACACGAGACCGATGCCCGATTACAACGAGACGCACATCGAAGGCGCGGTGAATGTATCGCGGGCTGATATCGTGGTGATGTCACCTCACCCGGCGTTGCTGGCGCCGCCTGAGCAGATCGAACGCAACATGGGCCGGCGGGGCATTTCCAATGACACGTTGGTGATCGCCTACGATGATAACAACAACATGGATGCCGCCCGGCTGTGGTGGACGCTGAAAGCGTACGGTCACGAGAACGTTAAGGTGGTGAGCGGTGGCTTGAAGGCGCTTGAGGATGCTGGTTTTCCAACGAGTAGTAGCGCTCCCGATGTTACCGAGGCGAGTTTCACGGCTGAGCCGTTAAACGAAGATATGCTGGTAACCGCGCCGGAGATTCGGGAATCTCTCGATGAGCCACCATCGGACACTGTGCTGATTGACACGCGAACGGAAGAGGAGTACCTGGAAGGATACATCCCGGGGGCGGTCCACATCGATTACGCGGATAACAATTTCCCCGACGGAACCTTTCGGCCGGTGAACCACATCCGGATCAACTACATCCAGGAAGGTATCGATTACGAAAAAGAGGTGTGGCTCTACTGCCATACGTCAATTCGCGGCACACAGACCTACCTTGCCCTGTACAACGCCGGGTATCGGAATCTTCGCCTCTATGACGGGGCGTGGGTTGAGTGGACCGCTAATCCAATGAACCCGGTGTATGAACCGGAGACAACAACTGAAATGCAAGCGCCGGACCAATCGTAGGCGCAGGCGCAAGGAGAAAACGATGAAGAATCTATTCATGATCATAGCGGTCGTGTTCGCTATGCTGGTTGTGGGGTGTGCTGAAGACGAGGCAGCGGCTCCTGAAGATAACGGTGGCACTGCTCAAAACGAGGCGGAATCCACCGAGGAGAGCTTTTCAGTCAACGACTTCGTCCGCGGCTATATTGCCGACCTTGCTGACGGCAACAACATCGTCTCCATGGATGATTTTGTCGCGATGGCAGAGGCCGGAGAGGACCTGTACGTTGTGGATATTCGCCGAGCCGAAGACTATGACGAAGGCCATATCGATGGTGCCGTCAACGTCCCGTGGGGCACTTCCGCCATGTGGGAATCGATCCCCCATTTGCCCACCGATGAAACGGTGTACGTCCATTGCTATAGTGGTCAGACCGCTGGGCAGGCGATCGTGATGATGCGAATGGCCGGCGTAGATGCCGTCTCGGTAAACTCCGGATGGAATCTGGGAATTTCCCGAGTGGACGGCTATGAGAGTGCGGTATCAACGGACGCCGCCGAGATCGACACCTCGTTCCGGAATGATGTTTCCGATGAGGTGCTCGGGATAATCCAGGAGTACTACGAGGCGCTCGAAGACGTGGCCGGAACTACGTTCACCAACAATATGGTTTCGGAGGAGAATGCGAAGGCGATTCATGATGCCGAGGACGAATCGGTTCAGTTTGTCTCCATGCGACGTCCTGATGACTTTGCCGAAGGTCACATTGAGGGTGCGGTGAACTTTCCCTTCGGTCCCGATATGACCGACATATTGGATATGCTTCCTACCGACAAGAAACTGATCAGCTACTGCTATAGCGGCCAGACCTGCAACCAGGGCATCGCCCTACTGCGGCTGGTTGGCTATGACGCGGTTTCCATCCTTTACGGATTTGGAACGCCGCGCACCGATCCCCGGGGTTGGGTCAACCAGGACTATCCGGTAGTCTCGAGCAACTAATCGCAGATCGTGATGACACCCAAGCTCCCGGCGTTACGGCGTCGGGAGCCTTTTTTCTTTTGCAGTACGCCGCCGGCACGCCGATGGGTGCTGGGGGCGGGAGTCCTGCTTGGTGGCGGCTATCTGATCCTTCATCTCTGGTCACTCTCGTGGTTCCCCTTCGTCCATTCCGATGAGGCGTGGCTCGCCTCCTTGAGTCGTACGATGTTCCTGGAGGGACGGGTGGACGCAACGGAGGAGTTCTTCCGGCTTACGCCCCGCCACCCCCACGCGCTGAAGACGCTCTTTCATCTGGTACAGGCGCCCTTTGTGCTGTTGAGTTGGAGCGTTGTGGCGGCGCGGATCCCGTCTCTCCTGGCGGGGCTCGCGACTGTCGGGTTGCTTGCAGTTGCGGTGCGGCGAATGACCGGGAGCCGTGTAGTGGCCGGTGCGGTGGCTGCGGGCCTGGCGTTGGACGTGCAGTTCTTTTATGCGAGCCACTTCGCCCGGCAGGAAGTGTTCGTGCTGCTTGCTCTCACGGGCGCGCTGTGGGCAGTGGTGCGGGGTTCCGAGGCCGCCGGCACCGGCGAGAACGTCCACCCTGCCCGGTCAGCGGCCATTGCCGGAGGGATTATCGGACTCACCATTTTTGTGCATCCCAACGCGTTTATCGCTGCCCTCGCCATTTCACCATGGGTTGCGATGCGGGGTGGCAGAAGCGGGTGGCTCCGGGCGCTGGGTATCTACGGTGCAATCCTGGTGGCCGGTGCGGCTCTGGCGGTGGGGGCGAGTTTTCTCATGGATCCGAACTTCGGTACCAACTACCTGGCGTTTGGAGGTTCCGTGGGCGTTACCGCCGGCCTACCGGAACGAATCGCCCGGCTCGGGGAGTACTTTATCAAGCTGGCCCGCGGCTATGCCGGTACGTACTATTTGGCACCGGTGGCGCCGCAGTTGTGGGCGTTGGCCGCAGTAACTGCGGCGTCGATCGCGGTTTCCCTGATCAGCCGATACCGAGGAAGAACGGAGGCTGTTGCTCCGGCGGGGCTTTCCGCGCTCTTCACCCTGTTGGCAATATTCATCATCGGGAAGTACAGTCCGCCGATCGTGGTGTTTTTCTTCCCCTGGCTGTACCTGCAGATGGGGTTGCTCCTTGATCGCTGTCGTCGGTACCTGCCGCGATTCGCGATCGTTCTGCTGCTCCTCATTCCGATTGCATCAGGGGCGCAGTTTGTCCGCGAGCTCTCCCAGTGGTACCCCGGAAGCTATGATCGGTATCTCGCCCGGATTCGCGCCGCGATTCCTGAGGGGGATGTTGCGCTGGCTAATCTCAACGCGGCGTTCGCCTTTGAGCCCGGGGATCTGCGGGTCTGGCGGGACCTGGGATCCCTCCCGGCGAGGCCCGAAGGGGCTGCGCCGTCCCCGGAGGCCGGAACCTCCCCAAATGATCCGTTACTGGAACGGGGGGTGGGACAGTTCCTGCGGCAGGAATCGGTCAAGTGGGTAGTGCTCCCGGTGGAGGAGCTGGAGATAATCTACCGCAGCAGGCCGGTCTGGAACGATGTGTACGGCAATCCTCACCGCTTCTACCCCGATCTTCAGGAGATTCTCACGCGCTACGGTACGCGAACCGACCGTTTTGAGGCGCCGCGGTACGCGATGCGGCTCGTGCCATACATCGAAGACGGCCCCCACCACGTCGAGATATACCGGCTGGACCTACCGTGAAGACACGTCTTCCAGGGCGGAGTGGAGACGCCCTCGTCGCTCCGCCGCGGGGCGGTTGCCTGCCCGTTCTTCCAGCTGGATCGTACCGTCCCGACCCAGTACGATGATGCGGCTTCCCAGGAAAAGCGCCTCCTCCACATCGTGCGTAACAAACACAGCGGTACCGCCGTGGTCATCGAGCAGACGCCGGAGCAGGAGCTGCAGGTCCCGCCGTTGTGGTGCATCCACCGAGCCAAACGGTTCGTCCATGAGAAGCAGCCGGGGCCGACCAACAAACGCCCTGGCCAGGGCGACTCGCTGCCGCATGCCCCCGGAAAGCTGGTGTGGAAATCGATCCGCCGAGTCCTTTAATCCCACTTCCTGAAGCGCCTGCCGACTCAGCCGGCGCGCAGACCGAGGGTCCACGGGACGACGGCCACTACCAGCGCCGGATCGGACTCCCGAGGTGACGCCGAACGCGACGTTCTTGAGCGCGGTCTTCCACGGAAACAGCTGATCCTGCTCCTGGAAGACCATCACTCGTTCCGGGTCCGGAGCGTCCACGGGAGCACCGTCCAAGAGAACCTCACCGGAGTTCGGCACCAGTAGTGACCCGGCAATCTTGAGCAGGGTGGATTTTCCACATCCTGAGCGGCCCAGAACACAGAGCAGCTCTCCCTCATCCACGCCCATGGAGAAATTTTCCAGGACCGGTGGCGCCTCGCCCGGCGCTTGGCCATAGCGGAACGTGACCGACCGGAGCTCCAGGAGTGGGGAACGGCCGCCGGTCACGAGCTCATTCCCCAGCGGCGAATGGTGCGCGCCTCGACCGTTGAAAACACCACGCTTTCCACAAAGCTGCCCACCGCCATGACCGCGAGAATCCCGGCAAACAACCCCGGGGTATCCATGAAAACGCGCCGGCTGTGGACAAACCATCCCAAGCCCCCGCCGGCTGCGACCGCGCCAAAGAGCATTTCGGCACTGATCAGCGCGCGCCACGCTCGCGCCCAGGCGATGCGAAGTCCCGCCAGGAGGTAGGGGGCGGTGGCGGGGAGCGCGATGCGAAGGAGATACCCGAGCCCGGTGACGCGATAGTTCTCCGCCACCATACGCCAGGTAGCAGGAATACTGCGGTATCCTGCCTGGACGTTGGTGAGCACCGGCCAGAAAACGCTGTGAATAATGACGACGAGTACGGCCGCGGGGCCAATGCCAAACCACAGGACGATAACCGGGAGCAGTGCGATTCCTGGAAGCGGGTGGAGCAGAGAACCGAGGATCTCGATCGCTGCTTCCACGGTTTTGGACGCGCCGGCAATGAGGACCGCTATAAGCGCCAGCACGAGGGCGAAGCCGGCACCTCCTATGATCACCGCCAGTGAGATAGCCACCTGTCGCAGGAGCGCTCCCGTCCACACCGCCCGGATGAGTGCGTGAGCGACCTCAGAGACGGGAGGCATAACCAGGGGCGATACGCCACCGAGCAGGCGCACCACCTCCCAGAGGGGGATGGCGGCCAGAACCAGAGCCCAACCACGGAGACGGGAGTGGCGAGAGAGCCGGTTACTCAAGGGGCGAACTCCGGTACTGGGGGAGGTCATCGGCATCGATATACCCATAGCGGTCCATTCGCTCAACAAACCGTTCAACTCCGACTATCTCTCGGGTATAGACCATACCTGGGTACGCGAGCTGCTCACGGAGGCGCGCTTCTGTGATGTCGTAGAAGCTACTCAACTCCCGCAGGAGCTCGGGGGAAGCCTCCGGATCGTGGCGAACGGTTTCTTGCAAAGATCGCGCGGCGTCTATCCCGCGGTCGAGGGCACGCAAAAACGCCTCGCGGGCCTCGGAGTTCTCGGTTTTCCGCGCCCACCCAGGAGCGGTAACTCCCACAATGAACGTAAATCGCCCTCCAAACGCCTCCTTTCCATCGAGCAGTAGCGTGGCATCCTGATGATCCAGCGCCTGGAAGAGATAGGGAGGCGACGTGAACTGGGCCGTTACGTCTCGGCCCGCCAGGAGCGCCGTGAGCCCCTCGGGATGCCCCATACTCACCAGCTGGTCGTCAAAGCGCTGGGGCTCATCAAACGCCCGCTCGGCAGCCATCGCCAGCAGAATATGCTGAATACTACCCGGCTGGGGGAGGGCGATTCTGTCCTGCGGTGAGATGTCGGAAAGGCTCTCGTAGTTCCGTCTGGTGGTAACCAGCCCCAGCGGCGCCTCGGATAGGCCGGTTATCAACTGCCAGCCGGTATCCCGATCGACTCCTATCAGGAACGGTGGTATCCCCATAAAACCGATATCGAGTCGTTCGCTGAGCATCGCCTCGCGGATCATTGTGGCGTTTCCCGTTCGTATCCACTCTGCCTCACCGGCGGAGACCCGGGCGAGCTCCTCATCGAGGACACCCGTGACCTGCATGATCCCCAGGGGCAGGTACGCAAGTCCATGTTGCTCAGCGATGCGAAGTTGAGAGCCCGGGGAACTGTCTTCTGATTCTTCGCCGGCGCAGCCGAACACGAGAAAGACGGCCGTAGCCAGAAAAAAGACGCGCATAGCGTTACTCTACCGCATAGCGGCGTTTCGTTTCTTCCCGGGTGTCGATAAGGAGGTTTTCTCCCGCGCTGTCCTCAGCTCGGAGTGTGTCGAAGACGGTATCCACGAGCGTGTTAATCGTGCCGGCATCGTTCGCGTGGAGTACCGCGTAGGCGATGCGTTGTGTGGAGTTACTCATCGCATTGATCTCCGTTCCCGGCAGCAGAAGAAACCGGCACGCGGCGACCCCGTTGTGCTGGAGGAGTTCCTCGGCCCCTACCATCCGGACCACGGTTCCGGGTCGGCAGAACATGAGCGGTACCGCAAAGGCGCGGGACTGAGGGCGCCGGGGCGCGTCATCGAATGCGCCGGCCTCGGGGGCATTGGTACTGATGGTGGTACCGCTGCCGCCGGCTGAATCGCTACCGAGGGCGCGCCGGTACCATTGGAGCTGCCGGTCGAGAATATCGATTCCCGTTACCAACGGGATCGATTGATCTTCATAGGCGCCACCAAGGCGGCAGGCGATCTCGTTTACCAGAACACCTCGTTCGCCGACCAGCATCTGGAAGTAGATTGGGACGTCCTCGAGACGTAGTGCCTCAACGATCCGGGCGGTGATATCTCTGATCTCAGCCTCCCGTCCTCGTGCGGCCTCGGAGGGAAACCGATGGGCCAGACAGACCCCAACGGATACGGATGGCTCGAAGGTGACCCGATCGGTGATCGTCCAGACCTCCACCCGCTCCGTCTGGGCGCCACCGGGTTGGACGCGCCGCCGTGCCCATCCGCTTACGGTAATTTCCTGCGATGGGTAGTACTCCTCCACCAGTATGCGGTGGTCCCGGGAGAAAGAGAGCGCTACCGGTCGGTGCGCCTCCAGTTCCTCCCTCGATTCCACGATTCGAATCCCCCGCTGACCCTGGCTATCCACCGGCTTGACCACCCATGGGAGGGACAGATCGGCCAGCCCCTCGCTGTCCCAGCGGGACGGATCGCTGCCGAGGAGCGCCCAGGGAACCAACGGCACTCCGGCGGCGTGTAGCGTCGGCTTCATCTCGGCCTTGTTGGTCACCTCCCGCGCCTGCCCCGTGGAAAGGGGATACGGAAGGCCAAGACGGTGGGATACCACCGCGGCCGTGTATACCGGCTGATCCGATCCAACCGCCAGAATCGCCTGTGCTCCGGACCGCTCGGCTGCTGCCGTTACCGCATCAACATCGAAGGTTGACGCCTGCTCAAAGCGGTCGGCGAAATCGCGCCCCGGGGCAGCCGGGTCCTGGTCGGCCAGGATTACGCTGAATCCTCGCTCTCGGGCGCGACGGAGCACACTTATCTGACTACTCCCACCTCCCAGAATCATGAGCGCGGGGCGCTCCCGGAGTTGCACCGCCGGACGCGGGCGTCGTAAGAGGCGGCCCACCGGCTTCAACGGGCCCCAATACACCATCAGGGCGATCCAGATCGAAACCAGTCTGCGTACGGCGTGCCTGCTCTTCGAGGTACGTGGTGGTGCCGGTGGGGGAGTGTACCGTACGCACGCCACCGCCGGGCGCAGGCTCAGAAGCATCGCCGAAAGATACGGATACCGGATGGGGCGAGCCAGGGCGCGCCCCAGGAGGTCCCGTCGTATAGCGCGAAAACTGCCGACCGGAACGTGGGCCGGCAGATTCAGGGAGCGATGAAACAGCCGGTTATTGAGTGATGTCCCGATGCGCCGAATCAGGGGACGGGCAGTGGTGCGGGTGCGCTCACCGGTGCCCTGCTCGCCCGGGGCCGCGTACACAAGCTGAAGATCCTGATCACCGCGGAGCAGGGCAACCATCCGGGGGATCACCTCCGGGGGATGGCCCCCATCGTCGTCCATGGTGATCACGATCTCAGCTTGAGCCTCAGCCTGAGCCAGGGAGACTCCCACAAGGGTAGCGTGGATCTGCCCGGTGCGCGTTTCCAGACGGATCAGACGAAGCTGAGGGTGTGACTCAGCCAGGGACCGCAGCACCGCTGTCTCCGCGGCGGTGCTCCCGTCATCAACGACGATTATCTCCGCATCGCCGAGGTCGGATAGCACTCGCTCCAGCTGTGGGAGGAGATCGCTGAGCTCTTGTGATCCGTTATGTGAAGGAATTACCACCGCGATCGTTCGCATCCGCGGTCATCCTACTACTCCCCCCGGGCGGAAACAAGGCCGAGGTTTGTACACCCGGCCATGCCGTAGTATTGTTCTAGTGTGACAACGTGGACGGAACAGATGCGCGCATTCCTCGATCGTCGGGAGCAAGAGCGAAACAATCACCTCGCGGATGTGCACCGTCAGGCAACAGCTGACGCTGAGAGAATCGTCGCGTTCATCCGTGACACGTATCAACCTACCAGGATACTGCAATGGGGCTCGGTTCTCGATCCGGCGTTGTTTCGTGAGTATTCGGACATCGATATCGCGGTTGAAGGAATCAGCGATGCAGAGCGGTTCTTTTCTCTTCTCAGTGATGTGGAGAAGATGACCGATTTCCCGGTCGATATCGTTCAGCTGGAACACATCGAACCTGAGTTCCGGGAGTTGCTCATGCAGAAGGGACGGATCGTGTATGAGCGGTGAAGATCGGATGAAAAGCCTCGCAGCTGAGGCGCGTACCACCCGGGATGCGTTGCGAGAGCTGATGCGATTACTCACCGACTAACGATTCTCTGACACAATAATGTCATCGTTCCCGATCAACGGGACACATCCCGCTGTGGAGAAACACATGAGAAGAAAGAACGTGCACATGCTACGGATTTGGATCGGGATGCTGCTGGTGGTGGCAATGGCTGTCTCTGTGACGGCGAGAGGCCAGGTTGAGCTTGAGAATGCGGAGCCGGACCTTGTGGTGGTAAACATCGCTGATACGCACTCCGCCTATGATGCATACCCAAGACTGGTAACCGCCTTTGAAGCGGTGGCTGATTCGTATGATTCTGAGACGGAAGTGGTCTTTCTGTTCAATGGGGATCTCTTTGAACTCGGCGTGGTGGTGGCGTCACGCTCAGAGGGGGAGGCGGACTGGGTCTTTCTGGAGCGGCTCTCTCAGCTGGGAACCGTGGTGGTGAACGTCGGGAATCACGAGTTCGACTTCATGGGTCCATCCGACTTCGTGAGCGCCGCGGAGACGGCCGGGGCCGTTGTAATCGGTACGGTTCACACCGAAGACGATCAGCAACTCACGCCGGCCTCTGTCGACATCGATGTGGCCGGAGAGGTGCTGCGAATCGTAGGGATTGGAACCGACCAGAGCAATACCTACCCCGAGGCACTCCGCGACCGTTTGCGAATTACTGATCCGGTGGAATGGGTTTCAGAAAACTGGAGTGCGGTTACCGCCGGTGCTGATCACACTGTCCTGGCATCCCACGCGGGACTGGTTGCCGACGTGGCAATTCTTGACTCCCTCGCAGACGATCGCGCCCCTCTGTTTGCCGTGGGCGGTCACGATCACATCACGTTGCGGGAGACGGTAAACGGCGTGCCCTACATGCACAACGGGTTTCGGGGTGAGCGCTTTAACATCACTGAGGTCTATCGGACGCCGCTGGGTATGCGTACCGATTTTCGCCGCGTATCGCCGGAAACGGAGGATCAAGCGAACGATGAGCTTTCCGATCTCATTGCTCGGCTTCGCGACGAACACCTCACTGATGAGGATCTGGCGACAGTGGGGACTCTCTCGGAGGATATGACCGTTCTGGAAGCGGCGATGTGGTCGGTAGAGCAGGTGCGGTCCGCCACCAATGCCGACGCCGCATTTCTCAACCACACTTCCTTTGGTTCGGGACTTCCCGCCGGCCCGCTGCCCCGTTTTCGGTTCGACCAATTCATGCGATTTGATAACGATGTTATGCGAGCCACCGTAGACGCGGACACGATGCGCACGATTCTGGGCCACGCAAATCAGCATCTCCAGGACGACCTCCGGAGCCGCACGGGAGACTTTCTCTACACCGGGAACCTCACCGTCCAAGACGGACGGGAATACGAGATCGTTACCTCCAGTTGGGTGGCGCTGGATTTCAATCAAGAGGGTTATCTGGGAACCACGGTGGAGTTTGAGCAGATTCCCGAGATCACGACGAAGGGGATTCTTGTGGAGGCGATGCGAGACTAAACAAACCGAAAGCCGAGCCCCGGAGCTCGGCTTTCGCATGGTTAGATGTGTTTGAGTAAGGCTGGCGATCCTCCGAGGGGGAAGAACGGGGCATCACGGGTTTGGGCTCATTGGTGCCCCGAAGGTTCTGCGCTCCTGCTGCTTACGCCTCTTCAGCCACGGCAAGTACAACCACAGGATTCTCGCCGGCGGTTTCCAACTCACCGCCACCGGGGCTTTCCTGCATGGAGCGGGTCAGGCTTTCCAACGGAGCAATGGATACGATACGCCAGGTGCCTGACCCGGCGGCGTCCATGATCCTGCGATGAGCCTGATCGGTGTTGTCGAGGTCGATGAAGGTGCGAATAATTTTCTGCTCTTTCATCGGTGTACCTCCTGGTACTAGGTGAACTAACCGAGAAGTATCGGTCAAACCGAATACCGGAAAACGGTAGACGCGACACGAGTCCTGCGATATCTTGACGACATGGATATTTCCAAGTATCCCACGCAAGTTAATCAAGCAATGGTTCGCTCCAACGCTCTGTTGACCGTACTCATTACGGCTACAGCGCTCGCGACGGGGCTCTGGTCGATTATGGCGCTCTTGGCCGCGGATTTTGTGGTGCGAGGGTTCTTCAATCCCCGGCTGAGTCCCCTGTCCATGGTCTCCTCCGTTCTGGTAGGAGTATTGCCGTTTGCGCACAAATTGATCTATTTCCCGCCCAAGCAATTTGCGGCTCGCGTTGGCTTGGTGTTTTCCGCTACGGCGGCGGTCCTGCTGTATAGCGCGCTGCCGTTCCCGGCGGCACTGGTTATGGGAACGCTCATCGTCTTCGCGTCGCTGGAGTGTTTTCTTAATATCTGTATGGGCTGCATCGTGTACAACGGGGTGTTGACCATGCGCCGTCGGCTGTTGGGGTCATGATCACTCTTCTCGTGACGGGAGAACCCGGCACGGGAAAGACGTCGCTTCTGATCAATCTCTCGAAGCGGCTGGGCGTGGTTGGCGTCATCTCTCAACCCCGGGTGGATGAGTTTGGTAAGCGCACCGGCATTATCGCGGGATTTCCCGACACCGGTGACCAGATAGAACTGGCAACGCTGGCCCGCATACCCGGCAATCCCCGCGTTGCCGGTTTGGCGGCCACTCCCCACGGAGTAGACGGTACCGACCCTCACGTAATGGTGGGGCCGTGGCGCTTCTCCCGCAGGGCGATCGCCTCCGTGAATGCACGGCTGGCCCGTATCGCCGAGGAGGCGGTTCGAGGCGGCGCAACCTCCGACGCCGCCCATCGATCGGTTCCGGTGGTGGTGATCGACGAGATTGGCCCGTTGGAATTGCTGCGGCACGGTGGGTTTTTGCCGGGGCTGGAAGCGGTGATGCGCTCGGCGCTCCCGGCGATCGTGGTGGTGCGGCCCGCTTTGGTGGCGGAGCTTCGCAGAACCATCGGTTCGTTCTCACCATCCCGTTCCCCAGACCGTCTTCACACGGTGAGTGTCTCCCATCCGACTCAAATTGAGCCCACGGCACAGCGAATTCTTGCTATGCTACAGGGACTATGAGTGCAACACCGTTAGATGGCATTACGATTCTCGATTTGACGCAGGCGCTGGCCGGCCCGTACTGCACGCAGTTGCTGGCGGATATGGGCGCGGAGGTGATCAAGATTGAACGCCCCGGCAGTGGGGACCAGTCCCGGGGGTGGGGTCCGCCGTTTGTTGAGGGCGAGAGTAGCTATTTCATGGGGACCAACCGCAACAAGCGGAGCCTCACGCTCAACCTGCAGGATGAGCAGGCGCGGCAGATTCTCTACCGGTTGGTGGACCGCGCCGATGTGCTGGTGCACAACGTGCCCCGGGAGGCGACTCGCAAGAAGCTGGGTATCGACGCGGCGACGATTCGCGCGCGCAATCCGCGGCTCATTTGGGCGGCGATTAGCGGCTTTGGATTGACTGGTCCTGAGGCGGAGAAGCCGGGATACGATGTGATCGCCCAGGCGATGTCCGGGACGATGGCGCTCACCGGAGAGCCGGACAGCGGCCCCACCCGGTTTCCGACGCCCATGGCGGATATCACCACCGGTATGTATACGGCGATGGGGATTCTCACGGCGCTGTTTGATCGCGAGCGTACCGGCGAGGGACAAGAGGTGGATGTGGCCCTGCTGGACTCGCAGACCACCTGGTTGAGCAACGTGGCTAGCGCCTACCTGGCCACCGGTTCCGCCCCCACGAAGCGCGGCAACGTGCACCCGAACATCGCGCCGTACCAGCCCTTTCGCGCCGCCGACGGGTGGTTCATTCTTGCCGCCGGTACGGAGCCCCACTGGAAACGCGTGGTGGAGCTCCTGGGAGCCGAGGACACCCTCGGCAGGGATGCGCGCTTTGCCTCCAACCGGGAGCGCGTGGCCAACCGGGAGGCGATGGAAGCGGCGCTGGAGGAGTACTTTGCCGG
>CAZNRF010000020.1:0-7941 GCA_964575075.1 uncultured Spirochaeta sp.
GAGGCCTACCGACGGGGAGTGGCAGCCGGCCGGTGGGTGCCTGTAACGTTTGACTGAAGCTCTCGCCCACACGCCTTGACCTCGACGCCCGTAGTGCTATATATTGCAAAAATCACATATAGGAGAAAGTAGATATGAACAAGAAAACATGGGGAATCGCCGGCGGGGCACTCGCCGTAGGTGTAATTCTAACGTTAGTAGTAGTCTATTACAGCATGCCCGGAGTCATGATGCTGGAAGACGAGAGCCCGTACTCATTTGACGAGACGGTACAGCGCTTCGAGCAAGAGGTGTCCGACGCCGGGTGGAGCGTGGTGGTAACCCACGATATGCAGGCGATTCTCGAGGGACACGGCCATGAGGTGGCGGCAGTACAGATATTCGAGTTGTGTTCCTCTCGGTACTCCGCCGAGGTGCTGGCGGTAGACGAGGCGCGAACGATCTCGCCGATGATGCCATGCCGGGTCTCGATCTACGAGACAACCACCGGTGAGACCTATGTTTCACGGATGAACTCGCAGCTCATGGCCAAACCGTTTGGTGGGGTGATCGCCCGTGTGATGGATACGGCGGCGGTGGAGACCGAAGAGATCATCGCTGCAGTGCTGACGACCGACGGAGTCGCCGCTCGATAACACAATTTGGGCCGGATCGGCGTCAATCTGCCGGTCCGGCGCCCACGGTTGCCTATCGTGGTATTACTAAATCGTAAATCGGATTTACAGATTATCCACTGAGCATTACGCTGTGTGCATGATACCTCGGTTGATTGAACACGTGGTGCGGATCGATGCTCAGTCTTATCCCGTCGTTGCGGTCCTCGGCGCCCGCCAGGCGGGGAAGACCACATTAGTGAGGGCGGTGTTTCCGGATCACACATACGTTAACCTTGAGGATCCGGAGACTCGGTCGTTTGCCCGTGATGATCCGCGCGGGTTTCTCGCGGACGGGACGGTGTCCATGGTAATCGACGAGTTCCAACGCGTGCCGACTCTGCTGTCATATATCCAGACGATCGTGGATAAGAACGGTATTCCCGGTCAGTATGTCCTTACGGGTTCCCAAAACGTCCTCATGAGCGAGAAGATCAGCCAGTCCCTCGCTGGAAGAGTAGCCCTGTTCACCTTGCCGCCGCTCTCCTTGGAAGAATTGCGGAAGGTGGATATGGTCGAGGAGCATCGGGAATTGCAGATGAGAAAAGGATTCTTTCCCCGTCTCTACAACCACCCGATGGACGTCGGGAGGTATTACCGAAACTATATTCAAACCTACATAGAACGGGATGTGAGAAGCATAAAAAACGTTGCGGACCTCTCGGTATTCCAGGACTTCGTTCGATTGCTGGCGGGGCGCGTCGGCCAGGTCTTGAATTTGTCTTCTCTGGGCAACGATGCGGGGGTATCACACAATACGGCGAAAGCCTGGATCGGTATTCTCGAGGCTGGATACATTGTTCATCAGCTCAGGCCATACCATCGCAATTTCAACAAGCAGACCATGAAATCACCGAAGGTCTACTTTACCGACAGCGGCGTCTTGTGTGCCCTTCTTGGCATCGATTCCGACGAGGCTCTCCGGTCGCATCACCTCATCGGCGGCATCTTCGAAAACTTCGTGATTGGCGAGCTGAGAAAGGCGCAGTTGAACCGAGGGCTGCCACCGCGAGCGCATTTTTGGCGAGACCGGCGCGGAAACGAAGTCGACCTTCTCTTGGATGATGCGGAGACGCGCACCGCGATAGAGATCAAATCTGGGCGGACGATCGCGTCGGACTTCTTCTCCGGGCTGAACTACTACGGCGCTCTCGATCCCTCCTGTCCAACGGGGCGCCGCTTTATTGTCTACGGTGGCCGTGAGCAACAGACGAGATCCAACGGCCGGGTGGTTGGATGGCAGTGGTTGGCCAACCCTACAACGTGGGCCTTCCCGCAGTGACGTGTACGCCGGTGATTTGGGACGCTGATTCCACGGGAACAGGAACGTAAGGTTAACCGACTGCCGGCGCCGCCGGCGCCACCTCTACCCGGTTGCGGCCGCTTTCCTTTGCACGATACAAGGCCTGGTCCGCGCGGTCGATCACACTGGTCAACGCCTCCAGCGGTGTCTGCGGATCCGTTGCCGCCACCCCGATGCTCACGGTGACGGTGCCGGTAAAATTGCACATATCGATATTCTCACAGGAGTGCCGAATCCGTTCCATAATCCGTGCCGCGGAGTCGGCGGTGGTATGGGGGAGCACGATGACAAACTCTTCCCCGCCGTAGCGACCGAGGATATCGTCGGCGCGCAACGCCTGCCTGATGAGCTGAGCCACCTGTTTAATGACTTCGTCCCCAGCGGCATGACCGTAGGTGTCATTGATGCTCTTGAAGTGATCGAGATCAACCATGGCCACCGAATGGAGGCCGGAGACATGCTGGGGATCCAGCCACATCGCCCGAGCCTGCTGGGTGAAGCTTTTTCGTGTCAGAAACCCGGTGAGCTCATCGGTTGCCAATTCCTCCACCGAGCGGCGGTACTTTTGGTAGTTTGATAGTGCCACCGCGAATACGGTTGCTCCCGTCAGAAGCGGATAGAGATCGGTTCCCCCGTAGTATCCTGCTTCAGAGTGCCACAGGTATACAGCTCCAACGTACTCCCCGTGTGAGACCAGCGGAACGCCGATGGCGGACCGGTACCCGTCCGTATCTGGGCCGTCATCTTGGATGACCGGATACTTGCTCATGGCAACCTCGTCGTGGAACGGCTCCGGCGGTGGTGGTGAGCTATCGAGGCATTCAGGAATCGTGATCAGCAGATGGTGGTCCCCACCGGATTCGGTGGTATACACGTCGCACCGGTCAAACGGAACGATGCGCTCCATCTCTCTGAGACCTTGCTCCAGATTCTGGACAAGCGTTTCATGCTCGGTAGCCAGCGTCCCCGCCTTGAGGAGCGCGTCGGTCACTTCCAAGCGCTGCAGCGATTCTCGCACCGTGCGTTCCAGCACCAGTTCCGCCTCTTTGCGCGGCGATATGTTGCGGTCTGTACCGATCACCTCGCTGATCGAATCGTCGGCTTGACGGCTGATGACCACGGCATGGGTCTCTATCCAGTGCCATCGTCCTTCCTGGTCGTATACACGGTATTCCACGTATAACTCGTCGTCTTTGCCGTTATTGACGCGCTGCCAGAGCGCGTTGTAGGTCGGGAGGTCTTCGGGGTGAATTCTCTTCTGATAGGCGCCGGTCCGCATTTCTTCATCGGAGAAGCCAAGGCGGGTGAGGGTCTTGCTGGTGTACCCGAAATCGTGTTCCAGGTCTCCATAGAAGAACCCGGAGTCAAACAACCGCCGCCGAAGCTCAGAATCTTGAAGAAGCCCGCGAACCATGTGAGTACTATAACTCGTTTTCAGGATTATGTGGCTGCCGTTGCCGCGGGTACACCGGTATTGGCATATTCGGAGTATGAAAGGCCCACAACGATGAGCACTCCCTCGGAGGTTTTTAACGCGATGAGTCGGCGGGGTGCCCACGGCGCCTCGCTACAGGCATTGCCCGTTCTGTCCGGGACCGTTCCCCCGGAGATATCCGGCGTCCTCTTCCGGGCGGGGCCCGGTCGGCTGCGCAACCACGGGCTGGACTATGACCACCTCTTTGACGGGGATGGCTTTGTGCAGCGATTTTCCTTTTCCCGAGGGACGGTACAATTCCGGTCCTCTTACGTGGAGACTCCCCAGTTTCTCAGAGAAGAGCGTGCGCAGCGCCCCCTTCATCGCAGTTTTGGCACGAATCTACCGGGTGGGCTCCGGCAGAATGCGTTCCGCTTCAACCTAAAAAATGCTGCGAATACCACCCCGTTGTTGGTGAATGGAGACTTACTCCTGTTGTGGGAGGGAGGCGCTCCGCACCGGATCGATCCGGAGACGCTGGCCTATCGCGGGCACTGGACCGCCGACGGCCCGCTGCGCTCACGGACGCTGGTAGAACGGATCATGGGAAACGGCCGGCCGTTTAGCGCGCATCCGAAGCATATTCCGGGGATGCCGGAGGTGTTCAATTTTGGATTGTCTCCCGGGCTAAAACAGCGGCTTCTGCTGTATCGGGTGAATCCGGATTCCGGAGGGGTTGTGGTGTCCGAGACGGTACTTCCCCGATTGACGTTCATGCACGATTGTGCGGTTACCGCCTCGGGGACGCGGGTGTTCTTCGATGTGGGGGTGGCGTTTCATCTGCTTCCGGCGTTTGTCGGATTGATTCCCCCGGCGGCGTCGATCCGTGAGGATCCTGCAGCGGACACGATTGTTCGCATATTTGACGCCGAAGATACCCAGCGGACGGTCCCTGGTCCGGGGGGGTACGTGTTTCATATTCCCAATGGGTACGAAGCGGACGGCGGCGGGGCGACGGAGATCGTGGTGGACGCCTGCTGGCTCGAGGAGTTTCCCGATACCGACGATTTTTATGCGATGCTCAACGACCAGGAACCGCGCACGCCGCTCCTACCGATTCTTACGCGGCATACGATCGATCTCACCACCAGCCGCGTGACCAGCGAGGCGCTCAGCGAGTACCCCCTGGAACTGCCGGCGATCAACCCTGCCTACCAGGGATACCAGCATCGCTACATTTGGGGCATTGCCGAACCGCCCACTCGCCGGACCGCGGCGACGATGCACGGTATCGCCAAAGTGGACACTGAGACGCCCTCGACCCGATATCAGGACTACTACCCCCTGATCCTGGGGGAGCCGGTGTTTGTATCATCCGGACAGGCCGAGGACGACGGCTATCTGCTGCTGCTGGCGTTTGATCCCCGGGATTCCCGAGGATTGCTGTTGATCCTGCGGGCAGACACCCTGGAGGAAACGGCCCGGCTGGCGTTACCGGAACCGACGCCGCTGGGATTTCACGGGCTCTGGGTCGCGGACATGGCGTAGCGCGGCCGGCTATCGGCGCGTGATCCCCAACGGCTCGATGTGGCGCTCAAAGTGGCGGCGTAGCAGTTCGGCGTACTCTTCCTCATGCCGGTGCAGCGCGGCGTACAATTTGTTCCGAAGATCCTCGTTCTGGAGGACGCCGCCGTAGGAGATGTGGAGCATCTGTCGGGCGTTGGGATCTTCCAGGTAGTTGGCCAGGCCCTCGTCGGCGACGGACTCAAGTGGAGGAATCGAATCGAAATCGGGGGTGATGTGGTAGAAGCTGAGCGCCGTGGGATAGTAGTCCACGACAAAGGCGTGGATTTTGCGGTACAGGGGGGCGTCGTGAATCGCTACGGTGCGCAGCGCTTCCAGCCAGCTGGTACCGGAGGTCTTCAGGTGCAATCGCCCGCCGGTTTCTTCTCCCACCGCCGGATACGCTGAGAACTTATCGCTCCCGGAGTGCACGGAGATCTTGTAGTTTCCATAGCGCCGGGCGATCTCGCAGTGCACGCGAAACTGTCGGCGAAACTCCTCCAAATCACCGATGTAGTCGATCGCTTTTTGAAACTCCCCGATAAAGCGCGGGGCGAGACTGTTGACGGTGACTCCCGCCCGCTCCAGCTCCCGGGCGATAAACAGGTGGTGCGCCGGAAGCGTGGGGGTGGTGGTCTCGTCGATGGAGATTTCCAGATCAAAGGCGTCGCCGGTGGCGGTCTTGAGGTGCTCGTTTACCTCGGCGCTGAGGGCGATCGCCGGCCCGTACATCACGGCGCACCGCTGCGCTTCCGTCTCGTCGAAGGAGATTTCGGTCCCATTGGGGAGGGTATAGGTGACGTCGATGTAGTCGGCCGTGATCTGCTCTTGGACGCCGGCGTCCAGTTGCCGGAATCCCTCCCGTACCTGAGCCGTCGTCCAGTCGGCGACGTCCGGTTTCATGACCTCCGTGAGGTCCAGGGTGATCATGGGCATGCCCGCCGCCAGGGCGGTATCGATGGCGGGAATGTTTTTGAGGTGGTCGCCGTCGGCGCCGTAGCCGTCGCGGTAGCCCTCCTGAAACACACCCCAGGTGGCGTTGGCCACCACATCGGGAAAGGTGCGGCCGATGAAGTCGTTCTCGCGGACGCTCTGTTGCGCCAGCACCGGCGCCAGGTTGTACTGCCGCGCGGCGCGCAGGTGTCCCGCGGTGGCGACGCCCAGGCGGTCGCCCATGCCGATGGTGGTGGGGCGGGCGCGGAGAGACACCGGCCGGGTCCACGGAAAGAGCTCATGCAGCGCCCGGGCGTTGGTGGGGCTCAGCGGCGCGGTGGCCAGCCAGATCCCGGCGTCCGCGGCGTCGTTGGAGGGGGAGGAGGGGGAGGTGGAGGCGGTGGGGCGCCTTGCCGCGGGGGCCGGTTCCAGGGCGAGGGCCCCTACGGCGGCTGGTCCCGGATCCTGCGCGGCGGCGGCGAAGAGAAACCGCTCGCGGGCATCGCGAGCGATGCCGAAGAGCACGCTCTCCCGCCAGGTGAGGCTCCGCAGGTAGATCTGCACCGCCTCGTCTCCGAGACGCGGGGAGGACGCGGCATCCAACGCGGCTACCTGGCGGGCGATCCGTTTCTCCGCGTCGGCGGCGGTTAGATCATAGTGAGTAATCAGGGACAGCAGTGCGATGCGCGAGTCTTGCGTGCTCATGTTACGCCTCCTCGGCGGTGGGTACCGCGCGGGGAACGTCGGAAATCGCAAAATAGTCGTGCGCGTTGTACCAGCAGATATTTTCAACCATTGATCCCAGCAATTGCATGTCGTGAGGTGCTTCGCCGCGCTCCACCCAGCCGCCGATGAGATCACACAGCACCCGGCGAAAGTACTCGTGCCGCGGAAAGCTCAAGAAACTGCGGCTATCGGTGAGCATGCCGACAAACCTGCTGAGTAGGCCCAGATTGGCGAGGCTGGTCATTTGCCGGAGCATGCCGTCCTTCTGATCGTTAAACCACCAGCCCGAGCCGTGCTGGACTTTTCCCGGCACCGAACCGTCCTGAAAATTGCCCGCCATCGTGGCCAGGAGTTCGTTGTCCCGCGGATTGAGCCCGTAGAGAATCGTCCTGGGGAGTCCCGCCCCGCGGTCGATGCGGTCCAGGAGACCCGCCAGGGGCGCCGCTATCGGTCCGTCCGCCATGGAGTCGAACCCGATGTCCGCACCGAGCGCCTGGTACATGCGGGAGTTGTTGTTACGCAGCGCGCCGATGTGCAGCTGAAAGACCCAGCCGCGGCGGCTGTACTCTCCGGCGAGAAACTCCAGCACCGCCGTGGTGAACGCGGCCGCCTCATCGTCCGTGGCGGGGGTGCCCCCGAGGACCTTGGCGAGGGTTGCGTCCAGGGCGGACTCGGTGTAGTCCCGGTTTACCGGCAGGGTGAGGGCGTGATCGCTCACCACGCAGCCGGCGGCGGCGAAGTATTCGATGCGCTGGAGCAGCGCCTGCCGGAGGTGATCAAACGTCCCGATGTCGTCTATCCCGGCGGCGGTTGCGAGCTTACCGATCCACTGCTGGTACGCCGCGGGATCGGCCAGGTTGTACGCCTTGTCGGGACGGAAGCTCGGTCGCACCACCACGGGGAAGCCGGACTGGGCAAGTGCGGCGTGGTGTTTGAGGGAATCGGTGGGGTCGTCGGTGGTGCCTACGTAGCGCACGTCCATTCGGGTGAGCAGGGAGCGCACCGAGAAATCGGGGCGGGTGATCTGCTCATTGGCGCGCTTCCAGATCGAGTCGGCGGTGGCGGGGCTCAACAGCTCGGTTATACCGAAGTAGCGTCGCAGTTCCAGGTGCGTCCAGTGGTACAGAGGATTGCCGATCGTCTGGGGCACCGTCGCCGCCCAGCGATCGAACTTCTCTTTCCAGGAGGCCTCGCCGGTGATGTAGCGCTCGCCGATACCGTTGGTGCGCATCGCCCGCCACTTGTAGTGATCGCCGCCGAGCCACACCTGTCCCAGGTTCTCGTAGTGTCGGTCCTCGGCAATATCCTGGGGTGATAGGTGGCAATGAAAGTCATAGATCGGCATCCGC
>CAZNRF010000020.1:8041-9721 GCA_964575075.1 uncultured Spirochaeta sp.
CTCGGCAATATCCTGGGGTGATAGGTGGCAATGAAAGTCATAGATCGGCATCCGCGCCGCATGCTCGTGGTACAACTCTTCCGCCGGCGCCGAGTTCAGCAGGAAGTTCTCATCCAGAAACGTCTTCATGTACGGTTCGCCCTCAGTTGCGATTGGTTTTGTAAAAGACACTATATCGAAAGCAGGTGGGTGTCAAAGCGGACGCACACCGTCGCACACCGTGCACACCGTGCACACCGTCGCACACCGTCGCACACCGTGCACACCGTGCCAGCGGAGCTCGCTCCCCCGGCCGATGATAGGCTGTGCTATTATGTATGCTGCGAGGTCAGTTCACAGGATAGTAAGGATTGTGGCATGTATGCGAACCCAACAAATCAGTTACGTCCATGGTTTCGACAAGGCACGCACGCGCTTGCGCTTCTGACGCTCATGGTACTGGTCGGTGTAAGCGGCGGGATTCCGGAGGTTCGCGCACGGTCGGCCCCGGTCGTCTCGGGGGCACCCGGATTCGGCCCGTGGAGCGCGTTGTGGACCTCCATTGCGATCGCCGTGATCCATCAGCTGTGGGTCACCGTCTGGTGGAGAATGCAGATCGCCCGAGCCCCTTGGGACGCGAATACCGGACGCGTACGCGTGGTTCCCCCACGAGCTGCTCTCTTCCGCGTGTATGAGGGTGTCTTTTTTCTGCTCTTTGCAGCGCTCATATCGGCAGCATTTCAACACGCGTACATTTGGGTGCACTACTGGTGTACCGAGTTGCCGGATATGCGAGCCATCTATGGATCCCATGAATGATCAACCCCGCGAAACACCGCTGTCACCGAATCGCGCCCACCGGGCGCTGTTTGCGGATATCCGACCGCGGCTCACGTTCGATCCGGCGGCGGATCTGGAGGCCTGGCGCCGGGAGCTTGCCGGCGCGTTGAGCTCGGTGATCGGAACACTGCCGGTGCCGGTGGCATTGGAGCCTACCTGGTTTCCTGCGGAGCGCTCAGAGCACGCAACGATCCAGCGGGTGGAGTTCTCGGTTGAGTTGGAGCTGCGCGCGGTGGGGTGGCTGGTAACGCCGCCGGATCGTGCCGCGGTTCCGTCCCCCCGGCCGACGATGATCTGTCTCCAGGGACATAGTTCGGGGGGACACATCTCTCTTGGACGCACGATCTTCCCGGAGGATCCCAGTGCGCTGGCGGAAGACCACGACTACGCGCTGCAGGCGGTGGCCCACGGCTATAACGCCTTCGCCCTGGAACAGCGGGCGTTTGGTGAGCGGGAGGACGGACGGTCTTTCGCTGACCGGAAGCACTTTAACCCGGAAAACCCTCACACCGACGAACGGTGTCGACATCTGAGTATGGTGGCGCTCCTCTTGGGGCGCACGATGCTCGGTGAGCGCGTCCATGACGTGAAGTGTGCGGTGAGTCTGCTGGAAACACTCCCGCAGGTGGACTCCGGAAGAATCGGAATCATGGGAAACAGTGGCGGCGGCACGGCGAGTTTCTACGCCGCCGCCCTGGATAATCGTATTCGGGCGGTGATGCCCGGCTGCAGCGTGGCACCGTACGCCGAGTCGATCGGTACGATCGATCACTGTTCCGATAACTATCTTCCCGGTGGGTATGTGCACTTCGATATGCCCGATATCGCCGGGCTCATCGCACCGCGGCCGCTCGTGCTGGT
>CAZNRF010000020.1:9821-16844 GCA_964575075.1 uncultured Spirochaeta sp.
ACTTCGATATGCCCGATATCGCCGGGCTCATCGCACCGCGGCCGCTCGTGCTGGTCTCAGGGAAACAGGACCCCATATTCCCGATTGCAGCGACGCGAGCCGCGGCGGAGCACATCCAGCACATCTACGATTCCGCCGGCGCACCGGGGAATGTGCGTCACGTGGTAGGAGCCGGTGGACACCGCTTCTATCGCGAAGCGTGGCAGGAGTTTGTGAACGCCACCGGTTGGGTGGCAGCCGGGCCATAACCGTTCAGGCGGCTCAGATCATCTGAATTCCGCCGTTGACGGGTACTACCGCTCCGGACATGAAGCCGTTTGCCAAAACGAAACGAACCGCCGCGGCGATGTCTTCGGGCGTTCCGTGGTGGCCGACCGGCGTGGCGGCCAGCCAATGGTCCATCTGCTCTGACGGTGTGGTTCCGTGATGAAAGGGCGTGTCGATAACCCCGGGCGAGACGGTGTTAACGCGAATTCCCGGACCCACCTCCTTTGCGAATCCCCGGGTGAAGTTCTCCAACCCCGCCTTGGCGGCGCCGTACGGCGTTGAGGTAGGGGATCCCGATCGCGCCGCGATGGACGAAATGTTGATGACATCGGCGCGGCCCGTGGCCTGTGCGGCGGCGCTCAGCAGTGGCGAGAGATAAGTACACAGCATCATGGGGGCCAGGAGATTGAGGTTTACCGTAGCGGCGGTGGTTGCGTAGTCTGCGTCGGCTACCGTCTGGCGTTGGATGATGCCTCCGGCGTTGTTTATCAGCACATCCAGGCGGCTTGCAGTCGTCGTGATGCGGTCGGTTACGGCACGAGCTGCGCCGTCAGGGTCGGCGGCAAAGTCTGCTTGTACGGTGTAGGCGGCTACATCCTGATTCTGAAGTTCTTCTGCGAGGCTGGTACACCTATCCTCGTTGGCGTGGTAGTGCAGAAATACCGTGTCTCCCGATTGCGGGATCGTGCGGGCCAGCGCCGCACCAATGCCGGTGGTGGCGCCGGTAATAACAAGTGTCCTCATACCGTAAGGGTAGCATCATACGCTCAATCACGCAGCCATTTGTCGGCGATGGCACCGGTGAGTTCGGTGATCGCCCCTTCCAATCCCGACTTTGTCGGGTTCATCGTTACGGCAATATGGGAGTCATTGCCGTAGTACCCGATATACAGAATACTCTCGAGGGCCGCCTCGGAAAGCGCTTCCAGAAATCCACTCAAGCGCTCCCGGATCTGGGGATTGTAGTAGAGAATGACGTACTGCCGGGATCCACGAGTGGTTACCATCGATTGGAGATCCTCCTGGTCCTCCACCGGTAACCGCCCGTGCCGGTACCGCTCCCGCTCCGCGATATGTCCCAGGCCCGCTTCTAATGGTTCACCGTACAAGGTAAAAAGCAGTAGGTCTTCTCGATGAAAGAGCCATAGAGAGATCGGTAGATAAAAAACGGCGTGTCGGGGGAGGGTAGTGATGGTACCTTCCAATCTGATATAGGGGTGCGAAAGGGTATAGGCGAAGTTGTAGCCGATGGAGCCACCGATGTTGGTATACTTCGTGTCCTCCGGCTGAAACGCGCGCTCCATCGCTTCCGTTGCGTGAAGAATCAGCATTCGATTCTCCCGAACGCCGCGAAACCACCTGACTCCGGTGAGGGCGGCGATTGCTACAATTATCAGGAGAAGCGGATCCATATCAGGGTATCACCGGGTCTCGTCGCTGCTGGCGGCGCTGGCGGCGTTCTGGGCGGTTCGGGATCCCGCTAACTGGGAGAACCAACGGTAGACGGTCCCCACTACGTGCTCTACCGTGCCGGGCACGGGGATGAGGAATACAAACAGGCGGTTGCGCTTTGGCACGAGCGCCACGTGCCGCAGTGGCCCGGGAGTGGCTCCTACCAGATCGCGGCACCGCTCCATTTCCCGCTTTACCGTCTCATCCCTGTAATACAGGAAAAACGTGTGCTTGCCCCACTGGAACGTTTCCTTCTGGAGGGAGTCGGCGTTTTCGATACTGGCGCCGGCGAAGGACGCGTAGCCTTTCTCGATAAGATGGCCTTCCCGCAATGCACCTGCTGCCTTCTTCCCGAGGTGAAATGAGAGAAACAGACGATCGAACCGTCTGATCATGCGCGAAAACGGATACCACAGCCACGATTGCCGCGGCAGGAGCGTCATTGTGGCATCAACCTGTTTGATGAGACGGTTTTTGTGGGGGATGAAGTTCGCGTGGTAGCCGGTTAATCCACCGATGTTGGTAAATGTCTGATCCTGGGGACGGAGAACGGCGGTGATTGCGTCAAAGGCAGACGTAATGATTCGGCGATTGCGTCGCTTGCCCCATCCGTAGCCCAGCGACAGGAGGATGGTTGCCGCCACAAACAGGTAGAAAACGGGCTGGTCTGTAACATCTGTTCTGGCGAGCACATCTTTCTCCCGTCGGCAGCCTATCGGAAGGCCGCGGTTACGTCAAAGTCATTTTTGTAGGTGTTTCGTCTCTCCGCCGGCACCAGCGGCACTCGCGCAACATGTACCTTTTTCGGATTGGCTCCGAGTAGCTCCCGCTCCACGTGGTCGGCAGTATCCTGCAAGCGATCTTCATACTTATTGTTAAACGCAGCCCGGAGCGGCAGGTATAGATCATCCAGCCCCTCGAGAATCCGCTGGGACTCCCGGAGGGAGAGGTAGTCGGGATTGAACACGACCGCGATGCTGTTGTCGGTGCCTTTTAGCGCTTTGTACACGTTTACGTACCGTTGCCAGATTTCGTTCAGCTTCTGCATCACCGCGTCATCTTTTTCGTCGTAGGCGAGTACGTACCCTTCTTCCCGGTACTTCCCGGTGATGTTATGGATCGTATGTCGCTTCTCCAGAATCTGTTTGCGTATCCGACGCAGTCGATCTACCCAGGTAATGCTGATATTCGGCAGCGCCAGGATTCGCAGCGTCAGACCCGTCGGCGGCGTATCGAAGACAACAAAGTCGAAATCCGTCTCGTTCCGCAGGGTCTGCTCGAGAATGGTCAGCGACGCGTACTCCTCCACGCCCGGCGAGTAGCGAAGCACCTTGAAGTAGGTGTCGAAATTGAACGCCTTGGTATAGCTGTATACCTCCGTCAGAATATCGATGTTCTGCTCAATGTATGCGGAGGCTGCCTTGTCCAGGTTTGCTTCCTGAAGGTATAGGTTCTTACTGAACTTGCTTTTCTTATGGCCCACCGACGTGTCAAAGATATCGGCCACATTGTGGGCCGGATCTATTGAGAGCAGCAGTGTCTTATAACCGTGCTCGGCGAGTTGCCACGCACATGTGGCGGACAACGTGGATTTTCCCACTCCACCCTTACCGGTAAAAAAGATCGTTTTCATTGATTACTCATATACGGTGGAATCAGGTGACATCAAAGCACCCGGAAAGCTCCGACAGTGCATCGGAAGCGCTCTCCGAGCGGCGATTTACTACTTTTATTTCATGTTCCAAATACGGAAGAAGCTCCGCCGAGATAAACGACGGCGGAGCAGGAACCCCCGTGAATGAGCCCATCAAGAGCAGTACAAACATGTTTTCCAGCTCTCGCACTTCGCATTCGGTCAAGCCCACCGCACGATTGCGGTGAGCTGTATCCATAGTGGAAGTGAAAGACTTCAGCGCCTGAAACACCCGTTTCAGGGGGGTCAGCGGATTCATATCTGCATCACTCCGCCTCAATTTCCGTATCGGCCAGCGGCTGATCCTTGGTCTTGAAGAAGTCGATAATGAAAATGATATTCATCACCAACATCGCCGCCGTGATAAATCCAACGGTTCCCCCGGTTGCGGGATTTGCTTCCCAGGTGACCGGGATAACCACCGCCAGGTACCATACCATCGCGGCGGTTACGGTAACCCACAGTGCCATCGCCGGTACAAAGGCGTAGGTAGCTTTGGTCTTCAGACGCTTGGAGACCCACGCCGTTCCGGTGAGCAGCGCGATCGCCGCAATCAGCTGATTTGCGGCACCGAAGGAGGGCCACAGCAGGCCGAAGCTTCCGCTCCACCCGAGGTAGATACCGATGGCGGCAGGAATAATCGAGGCGATCCAGCGGTTGGAGAAGAATCGGTACACTGAATCAGACTTAGACTTCAGCGGCAGGAAAATCTCCGCCAGGGTATACCGGGCCAAGCGGTTGGTACTGTCCAGGGTAGTCAGGGCGAAGGATGAAACCCACATTCCTGCCACGATGCGCAGGAACGTTTCCGGTATGAAGTTGAGCCAGGTGTCGGCGATCATGGCGGCCCACGTTTCTGAGAACATCGCAGCATTGGGAAAGGAACCGGTCATGGCCGGTGTGTACTGGGTGCTCCATCCGGCGGTGGTAATCGTCTGACCTGCTCCCGTCATGACCTGCATGCCCCAGCCTGCCACGGCGATGACCACGATCGTCGAGAGGAACCCTTCTACCAGCATGACGCCGTAACCGATCGCCAGTCCCGCTTTCTCGCTGGATATCTGTTTCGATGTGGTTCCCGAGGCAACCAGCGCGTGAAAACCGGAGAGAGACCCACAGGCGATAATCAGCGGGATTACCGGCCAGAACGGGGTCGGCTGACCGGCGGAGATGATTGGAGAGAAGGAGGTAAACGCCGGAGCGGTAAAGCCCTTGAAGGCAAATATCGCACCCAATCCACCGAGGATAAGACCAACATACAGGAGCCAGGCGTTCAGGTAGTCCCGCGGTTGGAGCAGTACCTGTACCGGGAGCGCCGCCGCAATGATGATGTAGAAGAACATCGCCAGGAACCAGACATTGCGACTTGCTTCAAGCGGAAAGACCCCAGCCAAGAAGATCACCAGGACCAGCATCGCAATTCCGATTGCGGTGGAAACCGCAAAGGGCAACTTCGTCTTGTACATCAGGAATCCCTGAATCACTGCGGCGATCAATAGATATGCAGCAGCTGCGGGAATCCCCGGGTTCGACATGAACATGCCACCTAATACCGCGGCAAAGGCAGCGACTACGAGTACCAGAAGGAAGAATACCAGGATATAGAACAGGTACCCGGTGCGCTTGTTGATCAAATCGGAGGCGACGAACTGAATCGACTTTCCGTCATACCGGACGGATGCCATTACGGCAAGATAGTCGTGTACCGCACCGATAAAGATGTTGCCGAACCACACCCATGCGAGCGCGGGGACCCACCCCCATGCCATGGCAACCACCGGTCCAACGATAGGAGCGGCGCCGGCAACCGACGCAAAGTGGTGGCCGAACAGCACCGATGTTCGGGTGGGGACGTAGTCAACACCGTCATACAAGCGATGGGCCGGTGTCTGGATGGCGTTGTCTGCCTTGACAACTTCTGTTTCCATTTTACGGCCGTAGATTAAGTACAGCGCCGCATACACGCCTGCTCCGACCACGATAACGAGAGTAGTCATGGGTACTCACCTCCTCAGGTTGGGTTGGTGCAATCAAAAAGATATGAAAATACGAATTATCAAAATCATATAACCGGTTTGGTGAGCCGTCAATTTTTTTCGTGTCGCTTGAACGGTTTTGATAAACGCTATCGATTAGATAAACTCAACCGAATACCCCGGGAACGCGCGCTCAAAGGCGGTACGCAATTCTCGGCGAATCCCCCGGACGATGACCATCGCGATTCCGGCGCAGGTGAGGCAGCCCGGGGTGTGGTCATCAAAGGGAACATCGAGATAGATCAGCCGGTGCTCGTCTACAACGCGCACTCGCCGCACCAGATTGAGCTCCGCGATCGGAAGCCCGCTCTCCGGGTCTCGTACCTCCCGGAGGATCTTCTCGATCTTGGCGTACACGGCGGGATCGCCGCCCGGGGGTAGTGCAGGATCGGGGGTGCTCTGGACAGGGGAGCCGGTGAGGCGGCGGAGAAGTTGTCTCATGAACCGGGATTATACCACGGCTGATCATTCCGAGGATGCCGAGTCTGTGGGAGCGGCCATCGTGAGGAGCTCTTCTACCGAGGGGGACCCGCTGCGGGGTACGGAAGCCGCCTCATAGGGAAATACGACGTGCGCCGCGGTAAGCCCTGCCTGTTCAACCGGCAGCCCGGCTTCACGCTCGTTGCGGGCATGGGTCGCCCAGTCGTGGCACCGGCGTTGCCCGGGAACGTGTACCAAACCGTATTTTTCACGTAAGGCAATGGGAAGACGTGTGTCCATATCGTCATGATGCGCCAGGGCCGCCGTTGGTGCAAGCCCAGGTCCAAATATGCAATATATTTGCATGAGTAAACCGGTTTGTGTATATTCATGCGGTGTTGTCATTTCAAACGTACGACCCCGGTGATTTTTACGATGAGATGTTCACGGCTCCTGCAGAGCCACGGCGGCACGCCGAGCTCATCACCAGATTCTTTGAGGATCTCGGTTCGGGAGAGCTGCAGATAAAGCAAGAGGCGGCTGAGCATTTCCTGTTGCAGATGGGCATTACGTTCAACGTGTACGGTGATCCCACCGGTTCCGAACGTATTTTCCCATTCGATATCGTACCTCGGGTCCTCCCCCGGGCGGAATGGGATCGTATCGAGCGCGGTCTCAAGCAGCGGGTTGAGGCGCTCAACCTGTTTCTCGATGATGTATATCATGACAAGAAGATTGTCACCGACGGGGTGATTCCCGGCGATCTGATTACCAGCGCGTCAGGGTATCGGCCGCAATGTGAAGGCCTCGATCCTCCTGCGGGGTTATGGTGTCACGTTACGGGGAGCGATCTCGTCCGTGGGGCGGACGGCACCTGCTACGTTCTGGAGGACAACCTCCGCTGCCCCTCCGGGGTGAGTTACATGCTGGCGAACCGGCTGGTCATGAAGCGCTCGTTTCCCGGTCTGTTTTCGGCGGCGCACGTGCTTCCAGTGGGAGATTACGCAAACGAGTTGCGGCAAGCTCTGGAGTACCTGGCTCCCGACAACCTTCCCGATCCAAAGATCGTGGTTCTCACTCCGGGTATGTACAATTCGGCGTATTTTGAGCATTCCTTCCTTGCGCAGCAAATGGGGGTTGATCTCGTAGAGGGTA
>CAZNRF010000021.1:0-361 GCA_964575075.1 uncultured Spirochaeta sp.
CTGCGGGAGCTCGCGGCTGAGGTCCAGGACCAGTTATATGTCGTAATGCGCGTGTACTTCGAGAAACCGCGCACTCGTCTGGGGTGGCGCGGTCTTATCCTGGACCCGGAACTCGACGGAACCTACGCCATCGACCGCGGCCTGCGTCGGGCCCGGGAAATCCTGCTGAACGTCACGTCCATGGGTGTGCCCGCCGGGAGCGAGATGCTGGATCCCATCGTGCCGCAGTACATCGACGACCTGGTGAGTTGGGCCTCCATCGGCGCTCGTACCACCGAATCCCAGACTCACTGGGAGATGGCCAGTGGGCTTTCCATGCCGGTGGGGTTTAAGAACGGCACCGACGGATCGATCGAGTCGG